>NZ_JBLLLQ010000007.1:166725-222811 GCF_047737915.1 Lysinibacillus sp. NPDC056185 | reverse complement strand
TCGTTCCTCTATTGCTGATCCCCAAGGAGTCGCCCAGCCTCCACTACAATCAACTTATTTACATAGTATACGTTTTAACAAAAGTCATCCACAACTTTCGGTGATGAACCAAAATAAGGTATATTCTTATGAAAAATTTCAGTCTAAAGTATGAACGGCTGAGGCAGACGTTCCAGACTTTGAAATGTTATCATTAAAATTAGTAATGCCAAAGAAGAGGTGTTTTTGTGAGGGACAATGATCATTCCAATATTGGTATTTTAAAAGAAATTGCAGAGTTATTAAACGAAGAAACTGAAATTGTGTCGATGCTAAAGGGAGCACTTGTGAAATTTTTAAATGGCACAAATTTTGAAACGGGCTGGATTTTTTTTATCGATGAAAAAGGGCGCTCAGAGCTTGTTGTCCATGTCAATTTACCAGAGGCACTGGAGCATAAAAATTGCCATTATTTAGAAAGGGGAGGCTGTTGGTGTGTTTCCCGCTATCGTAATGAGGAATTAAAGAAAGCCTCTAATATTATTGAATGTCAACGTATTGAAAGCGCCATTGCAGCAAATGTTGGTGATCACGAAGGCATTACACATCATGCAACAGTGCCGCTTCAATCTGGACAAGAGCGTTTTGGTGTCTTAAATGTTGCATCGAAGGATACCGTGCGTTTTTCAGAGGAAGAGCTAGCATTACTTGAATCGGTTGCATTTCAGATGGGGTCGGCCATTAAGCGTATTTTACTGACAAAGCAGGAGCAAGAAATGGCACTTGTGAAGGAGCGCAATCGTCTAGCTCGAGATTTACATGATTCCGTGAATCAGCTACTTTTTTCAGTTACATTAACGGCGAGAGCTGGTATTGAAATGACAAACGATAGTGATGTGAAGGAAACGTTTAAGGAGATTCAGCACTTAACACAGGATGCCTTAACAGAAATGCGTGCTCTTATTTGGCAACTCCGTCCAAAAGGATTAGAAAATGGTTTACTTGAAGCGATAAAAGTGTATGCTGAAATGCTTGGCTTGAAGCTTCATGTAACGGTCTCAGGTGTACTGCAATTCCCATCACGTATCGAAGAAACATTATTTCGGGTAGCCCAAGAAGCACTTAATAATGTTCGCCGTCATGCTGGTGTTCTGGAGGCTGCGCTTTATATTACGGTTACTTCTACAGATATTTTACTTGTTATTCGTGATGAGGGACGAGGCTTCGTCGTCGATCATAACACAAAGCTACTTTCGATAGGCTTGCAATCCATAAAGGATCGTGCAAAATCAGTTGGTGGAAAAGCTGACTGGGTTAGTGAAATTGGCAAAGGAACAGAGCTATTAATCCGCTTGCCATATTAGGGGGGAAGAGTATGATACGTGTTTTAATCGCAGATGACCATCATGTAGTGCGTCGTGGATTATTATTTTTCTTAAAAACACAGAAAGATATAGAAGTTGTAGGAGAAGCGAAAAATGGCCTAGAGGCAGTAACTTTAGCGGAAAGTATACAGCCAGATATTATACTCATGGACTTGGTAATGCCTGAGATGGATGGGATTCAGGCAACGAAGCGCATTAAAGCTAAGTTTCCACAAATAGAAATTCTAATGCTGACAAGCTTTTCAGACCGTGATCATGTAGTGCCAGCAATGGAGGCAGGAGCTGCAGGCTATCAGTTGAAAGATATTGAACCTGATGAGTTGGTATTGTCCATTCGTCGTATTATGCGAGGCGAAAATACATTACATCCAGAAGCAACAACAACTCTTGAAATGGACCGTCAAGAATCAAAAAATGCACCTCATGTTTTAAACCCACTAACACCTCGTGAACAGGATGTGCTTGCAGAGCTTACAAAAGGGAAAAGTAATCGAGAAATTGCATCCTCTTTATTCGTTACAGAAAAAACGGTGAAAACTCATATTTCTAATATTTTCACGAAGCTACAAGTGCAGGATCGTACGCAGGCAGCCCTTTATGCTGTGAAGCACGGGTTAACAGAGGGTAGCGGTGTATAAAATATAAAAAAATAAGTAAAACGGCGAGTTCCTACAAATTGTAGTAGCCCGTCGTTTTTTAATGAATAAATCCTTTATTTATTTTAGAACAAAGAAATTGTTAGAGATATCAATTAATGTAGAGCTTGGCGAAATCGATAGGTCATCTTTTAGCTTCTGTTCATAAGCGAGGAATACTTTGTATGCTTGTTCATGAAACCCCGCATTTATTAAAATGTGTAAATAGTGCTCAAGTTTTTGTTCATTATATGGATCAAACTCTAATAGTCTATTTAAAAAATTTAATGCCTTATCAATATCCGTTAGTAATGTTGCTTGAAAACCTTTTTCTAATAAATCTATGTATGATTTCGTCAGCTTATCTTTATAGGCAGTGGCCCACTCATAATCATCATAAATGAGTAGTCCATTTTTATAAATTGAGAGACTTTGATTGATCAAAGAAATTGGTGGGAATTCTAACTTCATGAAATCCTCATAATATCTATGAAAGTCATATAAATCACAAAGGATGTTCGGTTTTTCGAAGATATAGTATTTGTTTGAAAAAATAATACAGTTTGCATAACCTATATTATTTAAGGTTTTTCTTAAATAAGAAAGTGCGGTATGAAGATTCGATTTTGCTCGTACATAGTCTAAATCAGGCCATAGAATTTCAATTAAATAATCACGATGAATAGGAATGTTTGGATGTAATATGAAATATACAAATAACTCCTTTGTTTTCTCGGTTTTGAAGGCAACTAAGCTGTTGTTGCTATATGCGGCAAATTGATTAAAGCATTGTACGTTTAACATGGTTTTCGAAGCTTTTTTAATCATTTGCTGAATGGAATATTCATGCTCGATACGAGAAATAGTTTTTTCTAAGCGAGCATGACTAATTGGTTTAAGTACGTAGTCAAGACCTCCGATTTCATATGATTGTAAAGCAAATTCTTTATATGAAGTTATAAAAATAACACTAACATGTGGACGATCAGTTTTGATAATATCAGCTAATTCAAGCCCAGTCAGTTCATTCAGCTTTGCCTCTAAAAAAATTACGTCAAATTCTATTATTGGAAGCTCATTTAAAAATACTTCTACACTTGTAAAAGTTTGAATTACCTGTATTTGCTGAAATGCTTGTAGTTTACTTTGAAAATAGTGTAAAGCTAAAGGTTCATTGTCTATTAAAACGGCTCGAATCACGTCAAAATCTCCTTTTTACAATTAAATTGAAAACCATTAAACTCTAGTTTGTTGTCTTTGAAAATGCTTTTCGAATATAGGGTGGGCACTAAAAGTAAATTCCACATAAAATTAAAAATTTGACACCAAAATTTAGCTCTTTGTATTCCGTTTTCCATAAGTTAGTGTCGGATCTCCTCATACGCTATCTATTTGTACAGGATTTATCTGTTTAGCTTTTTCCCGAAGCTGGCTCGTGCTCCGTGCTAAACCTTTTTACATAGAAATTAGGACTTCCACAAATAGTTACTATAAAGTTTTTCTACTTAATAGTTTTTAGTGTCCTTATATAGAGGATAGAAGTTTTATATGTTGTGATAAGAGAATTGAAATAATTAAGCGTTTATTGTTAAAAACAACGTAGTTATAGTAGAGATTATAAGTACCTAAGTTGTTTTTTCTTATATTGTAAAAATAGTATAATGAATGTAATAATTTGTTAGGCGCTATTATAGTACATTTGACTTAAATAAAACTCAAAAAGTACTTAAAAAATACTTAAAGTAGATAGGGAATTAGTAGGTAAAACGCAATTAGCATACAAATAGAATTTATCGTAAAGGAGTATAAATATGAAATTAGAGCGTCTTTTAACGATGATAATGATTTTAATAAATCGTAAAAAAGTGACAGCCCAGGAGCTTGCCGATTTATTTAATGTGTCAGTTCGTACTATTTATCGAGATATTGAAACATTGAGCTGTGCTGGGGTTCCTGTTATTAGCCAGCAGGGAGTTAATGGAGGGATTAGTTTAATTGAGGGCTATCGTGTGGATAAGCAAGTGTTAACGAAGGAAGAGCTTACCTCACTTTCTATTGCCATTAAAAGTGCATTAACAACATACGAGGATTCACATGCTGAAGCAGTACTTGAAAAATTAACAGGTGTTGCGGATGAGGAAGTAAAACAATCGATTGATCAACTGTTTATTGACCTTAGTCCTTGGGGGCCAAACGTTATTTTCAAGGAACAGATAACTTTATTAAAAAAGGCAATTGAACGTGAATATTGTATAAGCTTTACGTACTCTACTACGCATGGCTGTATAACAAGAAGATTATTAGAGCCACACACTTTAGTACAAAAGGGAAAAGTTTGGTATGTTTATGGCTATTGCACATTGAGAGAAGATTTTCGCTTATTTAAAATTTCAAGAATGAAGGATATAAAAGAAGAGATGACGACATTTCAGCGCAAAAAAGTCAACTTGTCTGAACTCCCGTGGGATAAAGAGTGGCATCATCCTCAAAATATAGTAAACCTTACGTTATCTTTCGATTCTGCAATAACAACATTAGTAGAAGAATCATTTGGCGCTGAACATGTAGATAATGAGAGCTCAACTATTAACATTGCATTGCCTGAGGATGAATGGTTATATGGCTTTCTTCTAAGCTTTGGCCATCGCTTAAAAGTTTTAGCACCACCACATATAAGTGAGATTGTGCGAAAACGGGCGCAGGAAATTGTTGAGTTGTATAAAAAACACTAATTGATGACATACAGATGTCAGGTTTCCTTTGTTATAGTCATAACAAATAGAACGAAGGGTGGATTTAATGATGCAAAGTTATTGTCAAAGCTGTGGAATGCCATTAGTGGATGAAGCTTTACTTGGTACAGAAAAAGAAGGACACAAAAGTCAGGATTACTGCACATATTGTTATGTATTAGGAGAGTTTAAGCAGCCAAATCTAACAGTTGAAGAAATGATTGAAATTTGTGTGCCGCATTTAAAGGGAGATGGCATGGGGGAAGAAGAAGCACGCCAAATGTTGACTTCTTTTTTACCAAGCTTAAAGAGATGGAGAAAGCATGACATAAAAGAACCGGTTGTGAACAATAAAGAATCATTTCAAATTGTAGGAATTTCAGCACGAACAAGCAATGCGAATGAAATTACCTCACAAGCAAAAATCCCACAATTATGGACGAACTTTTATCAACAAGATGTAACGGGACAAATAGCTAATGCAGTAAATCAAGTAACATATGGTCTGTATTCCGACTACGAAACAGATGTTAATGGAGAGTATTCAATTACACTTGGAATGGAAGTAGTAGCTACCGACGAAATTCCTGAAGGTATGGTCGTAAAAACAGTGCCAGCTGCTAAATATTTAGTTTTTACTTCTGACAAAGGTCCATTTGAAGAAGTTGTCGTAAAAGCATGGCAGGATGTTTGGGCTTGGTTCGCAAACTCAGGTGTAGAGCGAACATACACAGGTGACTTTGAAATGTACGATGAACGATGTGCAAACCCACAAGAAGCACAGGTCGATATTTATATTGCAATCAAATAATTAAACAAATTAAGCTTCCTGTCTATGATTGATAGGAGGCTTATTTGTTGGGGATTTTTACATTTGAAATATTGTGAAAGCATACATTCCTATGATTATGTACTGTATAATAAAAAAGAATATTCTGATGTTTGTTAGGTGAATAATACAACGGTAATTAATTCTCATGATGGTGACAAATCGTTTATTACTGTAAGGAAGGAGTAGTTGTTTGGCTAAGAAAAAAGTAGGGGACATTTTAAGTGTTTTATCGTTATTACCCGTCATAATAAGTGTTATTTTTTTCTATTTAAAAAGAGGACCCGATTTTGATATTTATTTTGGTATCACCTTGTTTAGCATTTTAGCAATCATCGGTATTATATTTGCAGTAGTCTCTTTGGTATGGTCTAAAAAACGTATTTTCGGTTGGATTGGTCTTTTCGCAAACATATTACTTTTGGTTTATGCTTTTCTATTGCAATTAGCAATGGGAATCGGTGAACCATAAACCTTAATGGTGTTGAAGTTCAAACTGCACTGCCGATCGCCACAAATGCTTTTAATAGCGATTGCACTGTGTCAGTTGCCTCCCATCGGGCATAATAAAACGACCCCCTTCTCATGTAAGGGAGTCGTTTTTTGCGTTTAGATTTAGTTTATTTCAGTAGAAGCTCTTGCCATTATAGGTTGTGAGCAAAATACTATTTTTATCGCCCGAATCAAACAAGCGCAATTTTTATATTACCAAGGCAAATACGATAAGGCAATTTATTTTCTTTCAGCGCTTGTCCAAACGCAATTATGCCAAGGCATAATAGATTTTTTGTCTGTTACTCATCGTTTTCATTTGATAAATCACGTTCAGGTAATTTCAGAACTTCTAAGTATAAAATATGGTGACCATCTAATTCTTTTGCGATAAATTCATAACCTTGTTCTTCAATACTGTCTCCTTCGACTGCATCAAAGCGCATTGTCATGAACCAACCACCGATTGTATCAATATCATCATCTTCTATGTCAGTACCTAGCATATCATTTACGTTTTCTACTAGCATCTTCGCATCTAAAATAAAGTGATCTTTTGCAATTTCCTGAACCTCTGGAATTTCATCTTCATCGAATTCATCTTGAATTTCGCCGACAATTTCCTCAATAATATCCTCAATCGTAACTAGACCAGATGTTCCGCCATATTCATCCATTAAAATGGCCATATGAATACGTTCACGCTGTATTTTTAGTAACAAGTCGTTAATTTGCGTTGTTTCCATTACGCGAATAATTGGCTGCATATAGTCAATCACTTGCTTATCGCCATTTGCTGGGTCTTTAATGTAAGCAGTTAATAAGTGTTTCATATTGACTAAGCCGATAATATGGTCTTTGTCACCATCGATAATTGGGTAACGGGTATATTGCTCAACGCCCATTAAATCGAAAACCTCTTTAATCGTTAGTTCTTTTTCTATACCAACGATTTCAGTACGTGGGACCATGATTTCTTTCGCAAGACGATCAGAGAACTCAAAAATACTGTTTACATATTCATATTCTGAAGTATTAATTTCTCCACCCTTTAAACTATCCGACAAAATCATACGTAACTCTTCTTCAGTATGGGCTACTTCTGATTCTGACATCATTTTCAAGCCGAAAAGGCCAGTTAAGCCACGCGCAGATCCGTTTAACAGCTTAATGATTGGATAAGTAACATTGTGGAATAAAATTAATGGGCCAGAAAGATTTAATGTTACAAATTCTGCTTTTTGGATGGCAAGTGTTTTCGGCGCCAATTCCCCTATTACAACATGCATAAACGTTACAATTGAGAATGCAAGTATAAATGAAAGGACAGTAGTAAAATTTTCACTCAAATTTAGAAATTCAAACACTGGATTCAAGATAATCTTAAATGTAGGTTCACCAAGCCAACCTAGACCTAAAGCAGTGATCGTAATACCTAATTGACATGCAGATAAGTATTCATCTAAATCTGAAATTACACGTTTTGCATTTTTTGCTTTTTTATTCCCTTCGGCAAGCAATTGATCAATTCGTGTGGATCTTACTTTAACGATTGCAAATTCGGTTGCAACGAAAAATCCTGTCATTATGATTAGTAGGGCAAATGCCGCCAACCTTATGGTTATTTCCATTATGTCTCCGTCCAAATAATTCCTTTGTCCCCGCCCGAATGAGGGAGGTAAACAAAGTGTACACCTCCTATGATATTAAAAAATTGTTGAATGACTTAATCATAAAATATTTATAGGCAAAACACAAATATTGACAACAATTTTTTTAACTTCTTTCAGCGGGTGACCAACATCATGTTGCTGTCGCTACGTTGCACTACGCTTTCGCACAAAAAACATCTGTTGCTGTCGCTACGTTGCACTACGCTTTCGCACAAAAAACATCTGTTGCTGCCGCCACGTTGCACTGCGCTTTCGCACAAAAAACAAATCAATTATGCTGAAGCAAAATTGATTTGTTTTTCACACCGTAAATTGAAAAAATTAAATAAATTCAAACACCAAAAGATTGAAAATAGAAATTTGTTATGCTAACTTTAAATATAGCAAAGAAGATAGTTTGTTTAGAGAAAGAAGCATTTAATCTCATATAAAACGACACGTCAAAAATCTCAAGAGAACTATACTTGCGGATTTTTTTAAATGAATTATTTTTAATAGCAACAAAAAGGAGCTATCACATTCATATGGGGTGGCTCTTTTGTTATGTTGAAAATTAATATGGTCAAAGAAATCTATGTGGATGTTGTGGAAAGTCGCTTCGCTTTCGTAAAATATTTGTAGCTGAAGTTAAGTTTTATCATTATAAATTAGAGTGATATAAAGAGGTTGATTCGAGTGGAGACTGAACGCCCCAGTCGGAGCGGAAATCAACCCCCTCTGAAGAGCGATATTATGACTCTTTAATTTCAAAATAGTTTTTCATAAAAAAGGAGCCAGTTTCATTTATTGAGACGGCTCCTTCTGCTTTAATTATTTATTGTTGTTGAAAACGTAATTTTAAGCACGCTTTTTCCACATCGTGAAGCGTTTCTTTAAACGGTATTTCACCTGAGTAAAGTGCAATTGAAACAGGTGCTTTTTCTGTTATACCTTGCTGTGTAAAAATATAATTTTTGCCCTTATACGTTAAATATATATTTTTTACAGGCCTTTTTCCGAAAGGATTAGTAGATGAATTGAAAAATCCTTTTAATTGACTGCAGTATTCATTGTAGAAATCACTTTTAAAGCCAGAAAGAGCCTCAAATTTTTTACTATCAATAGCTTCAGCCTCATTCGCTAACTCGAAAATTTTAGCGGAAAATTCGGAAAAAACTTCTTTTACTTTTGCACGAATTAATGCTTTTGAATTATAACTGTTTAAGTCATCAGAAAGAGTGACTTTACTCATTGAAATAGCCTCCTGCATAAAAAACCTTTAATTCTTAATAACATAAATGTATAAGAAAAATAAGGGAATTTCAATATACTTAACCATTTTTAAGCTAATAGCAATGTTGAAATTAGTAAAAAATAGGTGTTTTTATGCAATTGAGAACAGGAAAATACTACTCGTATCTTCATTCAGCAGCTTTCTGTGCGACAGCAACAAATGTTTTCTGTGCGAAAGCAAAGCGACAGCACAATTACGCCAAATCGAAATTGATCAGTCGTAAACATGGTACAACATAAGCTCATGAATCATTTTTTTTACATCCTCTTCGTTTGGAGGGATAGTTCCATTCCATTGTATAACGCCATCTTTTAAGTACTCCGCTGTATAACGTTCACGTTGATAAAAGAACGAAATAGACCACCCTGGAAGCTGAGAATTTTCAAATAAAGGCTTAAAGCTAAAATGCTGAATCATAACCAAACCCCATTTCTTATATATGTAGTTAATATTATTCAAGGATAGTGGTAATTTTGCAACTCCAAATCTCATTCCTATCGTAATGAGCTGAAAAAGGATTTTTTGTTGATATTTTGCTTATACTACTCGAATCGCGCATTAAAGCGAGTAGCTCGTAGCGGAAATTAGTATTTCAAAATTAATAAAGATGGATAAAAATAGTTAATCTAATAGAGGGTATTTCTTTCGTAGAAAATCATTGCTCTGCTATAATTAGTGCATTAGGCGACAAATTACGCCAATAGTGAATACAATTGAAATGAGAGGATACTAATGGATAATTTTATAGTGACATTAATATTTATGGCAGTTATCGGTGCTGCAATCGGTGGTATAACGAATCACCTAGCTATTAAAATGCTTTTCCGACCACATAATGCCATATATATTAAAAATTGGCGAGTGCCTTTTACACCAGGTCTTATTCCGAAACGACGTGACGAATTAGCAAAGCAACTTGGGCTAACGGTTGTGAATTATTTATTAACACCTGAAACTTTTAGAAAGAAGTTTTTCTCAAAGGATATTCAGGACAAGGTAGAACAGTTTGTACAAGCAAAGGTAGAAGAAACGATTTTTACAAATGATAAAACAATTCAGGATTGGCTATCATTAGCTGGATTTTCCAATATGCCAGCAACAATTGAACAGAAGGTAGAAGCAATTGTTGAGGGACAATTTGAATCAGTTAAGAATACACTATCAACGAAATCAATTCGTACACTATTATCAGCAGATATTCAAAATACAATTGATGCAAAGATTCCAGTAGCGGTTGATCATATTTTAGAAAAAGGTGAGGATTATTTTTTATCACCTGAAGGCGAACTGACAATTAAGGCGATGATTGATGACTTCTTATCGTCAAAAGGATCACTTGGTGGAATGATTAATATGTTTTTAGGTGATTCTTCGTCGCTCATGTCAAAGGTTCAGCGTGAGCTTATAAAATTTTTACAGAAACCAGGAACATCAGCATTATTAACGAAAATTTTTACTCAGGAATTAGAGAAATTAAAAGATCGCCCAGCAATGGATTTCTTACAGGATATTCATTTTGAACAAATATTATCGAAGTTGCAAACTTACGTAAAAGAACAATTAGCAGTTGAAGAGCGCTTGAATTATCCGATTTCGCATTACTGGCCAGAAGGTAATTCATGGATGAAGGAAACTGTGATTCCACAAGCCATTGAAAAAGCTTTTGTAAAAGCTGAAGAGAAATTAGAAGATGTGTTGAAACGCTTAAATTTACAAGAAGTAGTACGTGAGCAGGTGGATTCTTTCCCTGTAGAGAAATTAGAGGAACTTGTACTAGGTATTTCAAAGCGTGAGTTTAAAATGATTACAGTACTTGGTGCAGTTCTTGGTGGATTGATTGGGATTGTGCAAGGGTTAATTGTTTACTTTATTTAAAAAGGAGAATTATGTTTATGATTAATATTTACAATGAAATTAATGCGTTAGAGGCAGCTTTACGTAAAACACCTGAATTTGAAGTGTTAAAAGAAGCAGTGACAGCTGTTAAGGAAGATGAAGAGGCAGTAAATTTATTCAAAAATTTCCGTAAGGTTCAAATTGACCTACAGAAAAAGCAGTTAACTGGCGAAGATATTTTGGAAGATGAACTTGTATACGCGCAAAAAGCAGCACAGCTTGCACAGCAAAATGCAAAAATTTCTGCAATGCTTGAGGCAGAAATGAAGCTAAGTAAGATCATTGAAGAGGTAAACCGCATTTTAATAAAACCTATTCAAGCATTGTATGAAGAATTTTAACAGCGAAGATCAGCATCAAAGCGGAGGAAAAGCATGATTTAGCGGCGAAGATCAGCATCAAAGCGGCGGAAAAGCATCATTTAGCGGCGAAGATCAGCATCCAAGCGGCGAAAAAGCATGATTTAGCGGCGATGTTCAACGTCCAAGCAGCAAAACAACAAGTTCTAACGTCGCAAACGAGAGTTCTGAAAAAACAGATGCTATCGTCGATCTGATCAAAAAGCTTTCTTAGGCATAAAAATACTAATAGTTGCACATATAACAAGTAAGAAGAAAAACGTGTTTCCGCAAGCCGGAGCACGTTTTCAATTTATGGCTCAATATCTATTGGAGGTTTTATTATGCATGTAATCATTGAATGGACCTATAAAGCGAAAAAAGGTGCGGAAACTGTTTTACGTTCAGAAGAAATGCCAGCAGCCCAAGCATTACTACTTGCGGAGGACATGGAGCGAACAGGGAGAGTAAAATCACTGCATTGTGTCGATCGACAGGATACAAACTGGTCTTTAAAGGAACTCAAGGCATATTTAAAGGAAATTGACACTGAGCCACACAATATTACAGTCTATTTTGATGGGGGCTTTGATCGTGCAACAAATCAATCAGGACTAGGCTGTGTGGTTTATTATGAGCAAAATGGCAAGCCATATCGATTGCGACAAAATTCTTTTTCGTCAGAGCTTAAATCCAACAATGAGGCAGAATACGCAGCGCTATATTTGGGATTAGTCGAGCTTGAGCTATTGAATGTTCACCATTTGCCCGTTTGCTTCACAGGTGATTCCCAAGTTGTTATCAATCAATTAAGCGGAGAATGGCCAGCACTTGAAAAGAATTTATCTAGCTGGGCAGATAAAATTGATGCAAAGCTAGAGAAGCTCAGTATCCAGCCAGAGTACAAGCTTATATCACGTAAAGAAAATTCTGAAGCCGATCGTCTTGCAACTCAAGCATTAAACGGTATCGATATTACAGGATTAAGGGAAATGGTAAAGGAGTAGGTATTAGATACTCCAAAAGAAAAGTGGCTAGGACAAAACTAGTCAAAACTTTAAAAAGTGCGAGAAATCAATTTTCGAAACATTGATTTCTCGCACTTTTCTTATGTGAAAATTCATGATCAAGGATCTTACCGCTTCGCACAAAAAACAACTGTTGCTGCCCCTACGTTGCATTCGTTATTGCTAATTATAATAGATATTTACCGGTAAATGGTTTTTGTCACAAATTTTCCTGATTTTAATGAAACTTTTACCATTCTAAAACTACTACTACTATGAACCTAATAATAAGGAGAGATTTTATGAACATGAAAAAATTCGCACCTGTAGCAATGACAGCATTATTATTTGGAAGTGTAGTAATGCCAGTCGCTTCGGCAAAAGATAATCCGACAAAGACGGAACAACAACTACCACAAATTCAAATTGATCCTGTTCACATTTTTAATACTACTTATGGAACAGTTGAAAAAGTCAATTCTAGTGAAAAAATTACATATTTCACAGTAAAAGATGGCAATCACACAAATATTTTAGAGATAACAAAAGATACACTTGTTTTCGATAATACAGGTAAAAAAGTGGATCTTAAAGAAGGGGATAAAATAGTAGCTTATACATTTGCGAACAAGCCACAAAAATTAATTTATCCACCACAATTCAATCCCGAAGTTGTCATTGTTGAAACTAAAGAAGCTGGATTTGTTGAAGTTGATTACTTCTTTGAAAACCTAACAAATACTTATGACATGTTAAAATTAAGCATTGGTGAAAACACGGAGCTTTTAAATACGAAGGGAGAGAAAGTTGCAGCTAAAGATTTAGTAGAGAAGAACTTAGTAGTTTTTTATACAGCTTCAACAAAAAGTATCCCCGCTCAAACAACCCCTTCTAAAGTAATTGTTCTTGATGACGAATCAGGAAATACAACAGAAAATACTATAGATGCAGAAATAGCAGAAATAATCGCGACAGATTATTATGAAGTTGATGGAACAAAGATGGTTCCGTTGCGTTTGATTGCCGAAAAGCTTGGTTATACAGTGGAGTCAACAGGTAAAGGTGCAATTGTATCTAAAGGCAATTTATCTTACACAATTACTCGTGGAGAAAAAATGTTTGGTTATAACAAAGCATTACGCTCACTTAATGCAGCCCCTGCTTTGTTAGGCGGTAATAAAACATATGTACCAGTTGAATTTGTAGAGGAATACTTAAAATAATTTTAAAAAATCCCCATAAAGGTAGATTTACCTTTATGGGGATTTTTAGAATTTGATTTCCAAAAATATTCATTATAGGAAACTTGAAAGGACAAACAGCGTCTTAATTAACGGAGAGAATGACTTTACTTCAGGAATTCAAATAGAAGAGAGGATTTAATTTGGAAAGAAAAACAAGAAGCTCTAAAAAAGCGAAACCTAAAAATAAAGTTATAAAAATAACCTTCCTAGTAATTGTAATTTCACTATTAACCGTCACTAGTTACGGAGCTTATGCGTTTGTTAAATTTAAAAATGCCTATGATAGTTCAAAGGTTGATTTAAATAGAGCAGGAAATAAATCAGAACTTAGGGAAGAGGATGTTTCCTTTACGAAAGATCCAATCTCAATTCTATTATTAGGTGTTGAAAATTATTCTAGTAAGGAGAAGGATGGTCGAGCGGATACTCAAATGGTCATTACTTTGGATCCGGATAAATCTGAAATAAACTTAATTACAGTACCTCGGGATGCAAGAGTTAAAATAGAGAATGCTGGGGAATATACAGGTATACATAAAATCAATGCCGCTTATAATTACGGATCAATTACAGGCTATGGGGCAATTAAACTGCAATTAGAGACAGTTGAAAAATTCCTTAATATACCGATAGATAACTTTATTGCAGTAAACTTTGATGGCTTTAGAGATATTGTCGATGCTTTAGGTGGAGTTACAATAGATGTAAAAGAGGATTTCTGGGAAGATAATATTTACGATAGAAAACAAAGGATAGAATTTCATAAAGGAGAGGCACATTTAAATGGGGAAGAGGCACTTGCATTTGTAAGAATGAGATATAGACCTGTTAATGCTTCATACTCACGCGAAGAGAGACAAAGACAATTTTTGACTGAAACGATTAATCAAGCAAAATCGACGAATACAATATTCAAAATTGGTCAAATAGCAGATATTTTAGGAAAAAACGTAGAAACAGATTTAAACACTAATGAAATTTACGCACTCCAAAAGCAATATTTGAATTCCAAAAACATAACTACGAAAACGTTAGAAATAAAAGGAGAAGATCAGTATATCGGTAAAGTTTCTTATTTTATACCCGATATGGAAGGCTTGGAGAAAGTAAGTATGGAATTAAGAAAAATTCTTAAACTAAAAGAAGAAAAATTCAAAACAAATGCGGCTATAGATAATTAAAAGATAAGAATCCATTTTGATTAATTTTTTCAAAATGGATTTTTTGTATCGTTAGACAGAATGTTCTGTTATTATTTCTGGCTTTGCTTAACGTTATAAAAATTTGTTAAACTATTGGTACTGTAATTTTGAGAGAAAAGAGCGAAGAAAATGAAAATTATTCACATAGATCAAAAATATCCTGAAGATTGGATTCGCGTATTAAATCATATTGCGAATTTATTTTTTGAGGATTCTAAGTTAAGAGTAGAGTCTGAAGGAACAGATATGACAGTGTCATTCGAATATAACGTTGGGGTTGATTTCTCAATATCTACAAAAGCCGTTCTAGAAGTAGAAAGTAAGCGTTATACGAATGATTACCGTATTCAATATGAAACTGAGGCTGAAGGACGTGAGCTAAATATTCGTATGAAGCGTGCTTTGTCTCACGTATTTTTAGATGTATTAGAGCAACATACTGGAATGCATCAGCAATGGGGAATTTTAACGGGTGTGCGTCCAACTAAGCTTTACCATAAATTCCGAAAAGCTGGGAAGAGTGAGGAAGAAATTGCAGATATTCTTATTCGTGATTTCCGTCTGTCAGAAGAAAAGGTAGCGCTACTAAAAGAAATAGTGGCTCGTCAGTTAGTGACGATTCCTGATATAGATGAAATCGGTAAAGAAATAAGCATTTATATAGGCATTCCTTTCTGCCCGACTAAATGTGCCTATTGCACGTTCCCAGCCTATGCGATTGGCAGCAATCGAAAACAAGGGCGTGTTGCTACATTTTTAGATGGGCTGCATATTGAATTACGTGAAATGGGGAAATGGCTGAAGGAAAATAATATGAAAATCACGTCCATTTATTGGGGTGGTGGTACACCGACATCTATTGAGGCCCATGAAATGGATGCATTGTATCAAACGATGCATGAGTCCTTCCCGCATTCTGAAACAATCCGTGAAGTAACTGTCGAAGCGGGCAGACCTGATACGATTACACCTGAAAAACTAGACGTGTTAAAAAAATGGGGCATTGACCGTATAAGTGTTAATCCACAATCGTATACAGATGAAACACTTAAAGCAATTGGTCGTCATCATACGGTACAGGAAACAATTGATAAGTTTTGGTTAGCACGTGAATCAGGCATGAATAACATTAATATGGATTTAATTATTGGTTTACCGAATGAAGGAATTGAAGAGTTCCAGCATTCATTAGATGAATCTGCAAAAATGCAGCCAGAATCGCTAACAGTTCACACATTATCATTTAAACGTGCATCGGAAATGACACGTAATAAGGATAAGTACAAGGTAGCAGACCGTGATACTGTTGCACAAATGATGCATATGGCACAAGTATGGACGAAGGAAAATGATTATGTACCATACTATTTATATCGTCAAAAAAACATTTTAGGTAATTTAGAAAATGTCGGCTACAGTAAAGCTGGTGAAGAAAGTATCTATAATATTGTCATAATGGAAGAAGTACAGACAATATTAGGGATTGGCTGTGGAGCATCCTCTAAATTTGTACATCCTGAAACAGGGAAGATTACGCAGTTCCACAATCCAAAAGATCCTGCTGCCTACATCATGACATTTGAAGAGGCAATTGGTAAAAAAATAGAGTTTTTAGACGAATTATATAAGGCATAAAAAATGATGGCAATCTGACGTGGTGTTCAGATTGCCTCTTTTATTCCGATAAATCGCGATAATGTTCCGATAAACCAGTAAAAGATTCCGATAAAACCACAAAATGTTCTGATAAAATTAAAAAACATTCCGATAAAATCTAGTTATAATTTTCTTAAATCACACGCCATTTTTAATATAACAGCATCTTCAAAATATTGAGGATCGTAGCCTGTTAGCTCTCTAATTTTATTTAGTCTATAGGTGAGCGTATGGCGATGAATATTTAACTGTTGGGAGCAGAGCTTAAGCTGTAAATTACAATTAAAAAAAGCTTGTAATGTTTCAAGTTGCTTTGCATTCATGCTTTTGAGAACACGATGATGGAATGCTCGAATCGCCTCCGAATCTTGATTTTTAAAAAGAGAGAATAACTCTATATCTTCAAAATAAGTGATTTCTTTATTAATCAAGGCAAACTTTAGTGCCGTTTTAGCACCATGATAGCTATGAGGTAACTGAGATAAATGTTGGACGGTTGGACCAACTCCAATTTGTAAGGAATGAAGTTTTTGTTGCTTTTTCCGCAATGCCTTCATTATTTGCTGCTGTGTATTGTCCTCACAACTTGTTAACAGAATATAGTATTCATGTAGTTGACTATAACCTGAAAGTATAGGCTGCTTATAAAATAGATCTTCTAGAAAGAAAGGGATGCTATTCTCTGTATATAAGGGTTCATCTAAGCTTACTAGTAGGATTTGAAAAGGTGCTACTAGTGGAAATGGCAGCTTATGGATCCGTTCCTGTAATGCCGCATCTAGCTTGCTACCATGAACTAGTGCTTCAAATATGTAGTCATTATTTTTTCTATGCCATTCACTTTTTGATTCGATAATGGCTTGATGTGCCATGATTTCGGTCGTTAATTGGACAAGGTTGGCGATTTCTAGTATGTCCTCAGAATCCCCTGTAATCCCAATAACACCAATGACATCATCCTGATACATGATAGGCATATTAATGCCAGGCCTAGTGTTTGGATACTGGTCTATATTGTCCTCATTAATAATAAGCGCCTCCTTGTTTTTGGCAACATAGAGTGCGCCTTCATGAATATTCTCAACTCTCATTTTATCGCCAGAAGCTAAAATGACACCGGTTGGACTAATGACATTAATGTTGCGACGTAATCGTAACATTGTTTGATGTACGATATCTTCTGCTAATTTTTTCGTTAATATGTTTATACACCTCGCATAAAAAACATCTGTTATATTACAGTTAATTTATACATTCATTATAATGTTTTCTGAATTTATTGTCATTATAATAAATGTAAGCGCTTAACTTAATTGTGTTACAGAAAGAACTATGGAGGTATAAAATGAAAGTCGTTATTAGTCCAGATTCCTATAAGGGCACTTTATCGGCCATCGAGGTGGCTAATGCAATGCAGGCAGGAATCATGGACGTTGATCAATCGATTGAAACAATTATTCTCCCCGTTGCAGACGGTGGAGAAGGTACACTAGTATCACTTATCGCCTCAACGGATGGTCGATATATTTCACAATATGTACTTGACCCATTGGGGAGAGAGATTGAAGCAAGATATGGTGTACTTGGTGATAATGAAACATGTGTAATTGAAATGGCTCAAGCATCCGGTATTATGCTGTTACAGGACAACGAAAAAAATCCTGAACTTGCATCAACATATGGAACGGGACAGCTTATAAAGGCTGCTCTTGATGCAGGATTTAGGAAGTTTATTATCGGAATTGGCGGCAGTGCTACAAATGATGCTGGTGTAGGTATGTTAAAGGCACTTGGACTCCAATTTAAAAAAGAAGACGGCACTTTAATTTCCGAGGGAGTGTCATCACTATTAGATTTAGCTTTAATTGATGCTAGTCAGCTAGATGCTCGATTGAATGAAACGCAATTTATTATTGCATGTGATGTAGACAATCCACTAATTGGAGATCGTGGGGCAACAGCTATTTTTGGACCTCAAAAAGGTGTGAAGGAGCATCACATAGCTTATTTTGATAGCTGCCTAAAGCGGTTTGCAGATATTATTGAAAAACAGTTTAGCATTCGACTACATGACTTCAAAGGGGCGGGTGCGGCAGGGGGAATGGGAGGTGCATTAGTAGCCTTTTTAAACGGTAGTTTTCATGCGGGTATTGATATTGTAATTGATGCAGTGCAGCTAAAAGAACATTTAGAAGGTGCTGGTTTTGTTATTACAGGTGAAGGCAAATCGGATTGTCAAACATTGCATGGAAAGGCGCCTTTAGGGGTAGCGAAGGTAGCAAAATTAGCAAATGCACAGGCTATTTTGTTGTCAGGGGCTATTGATGAAATTGATAAACCTGCGCTACTAAACTACTTTAATGTTGTTGAGTCATTAGTAGATGAGAAGATTAGTGTTCAGCAGGCAATGCAAAAGCCTTATGAATTTATTCGTCTAAAAACAAAAAGGATATTTGAGTATTACGTACAAATGGGGGATGAGTAAATGTTGTTCATCATTATTTTAATAGGGGTATTGTTTGTTGTATTTGGAACAGCAAAGTTAAAGCTTCATCCATTTTTGGCATTATTAATAAGCGCATTCTTTGTTGGAATTGTTTCGGGTATGCCTTTATTAACAGTGGTTGAAAGCATTAACACCGGCTTTGGTGGGTTAATGACAAGCATCGGTTTAGTTATTATAGCAGGTACAATAATTGGTTTAATATTAGAAAAATCAGGGGCCGCTTATCGAATGGCAGAAGTGGTATTACGAGTTGTTGGTCCAAAGCGTCCTCAATTAGCAATGTCATTAATCGGTTATATCGTCTCTATCCCAGTCTTTTGTGATTCAGGCTTTATTATTTTATCGAGCTTACAGAAATCTTTAGCTAAGCGTGCTAATGTAACAATTGCTTCGATGGCTGTAGCTTTAGCGACAGGGCTTTTCGCTACACATGTATTAGTACCGCCAACACCAGGGCCAATTGCTGCAGCTGGAAATATCGGTGCATCAGATTATTTAGGAACAGTTATTGTTATCGGGTTGATAGTAGCGATTCCAGCAACATTTGTAGGGTATTTATGGTCGGTGAAAGTAGCGACAAAAATTCGCGTACCAGAAGATGAAGTAGAAGCATTAGATTATGAGGAAGTCATAAAATCTTTTGGTAAAATGCCATCAACGTTTAAAGCATTTTTACCTATTGTACTACCTATCGTATTAATTGGTATTGGTTCGATTGCTGCATTAGTTGGTGATCCAGAATCGACATTAAATGTGATTTTCAGATTTCTAGGATCTCCAACAGTTGCTTTATTTTTAGGTGTCTTAGCAGCATTTTTGTTATTACCAGAAATTAGTGAAAATACGTTAACTGGTTGGATTGGTGAAAGTTTAAAAGAAGCAGCTCCTATTTTATTAATTACTGGAGCAGGTGGTTCATTTGGTACAGTAATAAAAAATGCTGGTGTTGGGGAAATGCTGCAAGAAATGGATTTAGGCATGTTTGCTTCAGGAAGCCTATTCCTCATTGTGCCATTTATCGTAGCAGCAGCATTGAAAACAGCTCAGGGGTCTTCAACGACAGCACTTGTTATTACATCTACACTTGTAGCACCAATGCTAGCCACACTTGGAATTGGAGGCGCGATACCGTTAGCATTAGTAGTCATGGCGATAGGTGCTGGGGCAATGACAGTTAGCCATGTCAATGATAGTTTCTTCTGGGTGATTACACAGTATAGCGGAATGGAAGTGACACAAGCATACAAAGCGCAAACAGTTGCAACCTTACTACAAGGGCTAGTCACTATTGTCGTAACAATGATCTTATGGTGGATTTTAGTTTAACTTCTTTCAGCAATTATTTTATGGAACGAAAGCAAAAGCGACAGATATAGAAATCTCCCATCTCTTTAGGTGGTGAGATGAATCAGATTTTAAATTAATTTTCAGCGGGTATCTCAATGTGCAAGTACAAAACCGAATCTGAACGCAATTGTGCCGAGGCATAATTGATTAGACATAGAGAGCAGCCCATGGGTAGCTCTCTTTTTTGTATAATAGAAAAATAGAAAGGAAGTTAGTAAATGAAAAAATTAATAGTAGTGCTCCTTTGTATTTTTTTATTAGCAGGCTGTACGGAGACATTAAATACGGAGAAAGTATCCGTCACTGCAGGACATGAAATGCGTGTACATTTTATTGATGTAGGACAAGGAGATTCGATTTTTATTGAATCACCAAACGGCAAGACAATGCTTGTTGATGGGGGCGTTAAAGGTGCTGGTCAAAAGGTTGTTTCTTATTTGAAGGAGCTTGGCGTGAACAAGCTCGATATAGTGGTCGCTACCCATCCTGATGCAGACCATATTGGTGGTTTAATTCCTGTGTTAAATTCGATAGATATCGGACAATTTTATGATTCAGGGAAGGTACATACATCTCAAACCTTTGAAGAAATGCTGACACTTATTGATACGAAGAATATTCCTTATAATGTTCCAAAAACAGGTGATAGTATAGCGTTTGATGATGATATTAATGTGAAGGTGTTAAACGCCAATGAAAATGCAACAGATAATAATGATGCTTCCATTGTCTTAAAACTTGCTTATGGTAATGTATCATTTTTATTAACAGCCGACGCGGGAGTAGCGTTAGAAAAAGAGATGATGCAGGACGATGTGAAAGCAACGATCTTAAAGGCAGGTCATCATGGCTCTAACACGAGTAGCTCTGCGGAGTTCATTCAGAAAGTACATCCTGAAGTGACAATTTTAAGCTATGGAGAGGGCAATAAGTACGGTCATCCTCATGCTGAAGTAGTTGAGCGATTACAAGCAATTGGCAGTGAAATTTACTCTACTGCAGAAGCGGGAACTGTTATCGTATCAACAGATGGGGTAGACTATGACGTGAATTCGAAGGAATGGTCTCCACCAAGTGTCTCAACACCACAAACAAGTGCCTCAGCACCAGCAACAACTAGTACAAGTGTTGAGATTGTTAGTAAGGACTTAATAGAAGAAGTTGTAGGCATTAAAAATAATGGTAAAGAAGCAGTGTCCTTAAAAGATTGGCAGCTTATATCGATTGAAGGGTATCAAGTTTTTAACTTCCCAAATGTGACATTACAGCCAGGGAAAACGATGTATGTCACAAGTGGCTCAAATGCACGAGAAGGTCAAAACTATTTAAAATGGACAAAGAAACAGATTTGGCTGAATGATGGGGATGCTGCGCAATTACGTAATGCGAAAGGGGATATCGTTAGTGAACTCGACTAAATACACCTTAGACCGTATTGAAGATGGATATGCAGTTTTTTTGAAGTACCCAGAGGAAGAGGAACAGTTAATCATTTTACAGTCTGCCATGAATAAACCAGTACAGGTTGGTGATCGCGTGCTAATTGAAGAAATTGATG
This sequence comes from Lysinibacillus sp. NPDC056185, assembly GCF_047737915.1. Lineage (NCBI taxonomy): Bacteria > Bacillati > Bacillota > Bacilli > Caryophanales > Bacillaceae > Lysinibacillus > Lysinibacillus sp. NPDC056185. Next base: position 201,059 of record NZ_JBLLLQ010000007.1, on the reverse strand, counting down.
GCATCTATCAAATTGAAATTTTAAAAGAAGAAACTGAGCAGAAAAGGGCAGAAATACAAAGCTTAATGGATAGATTACGTAAGAAAAATCAATAGTTATAGAATGAAGAATAGGCTAGGATTAGGCTAATCACTAAAAGTGGCGGATGGCATTTGTTAAAATGGATACCATGTAATATGTTGATTGGAGTGGAGGCTGGGCGACTCCTTGGGGATCAGCGTCACAGATGAGACCCTGGAGCGAGCACATAGGGGAACGAAGGCTAAATGCATCACGTCCTGTGATAACGCCTTCGTGACCAACATCGTGTTGGCCCAAGCGGCTCATCGGACGCCCCCAAGAAGCTCTGCTCTGCGCGAAAGCGAAGCGTCAGCGGCAAATGTTTTATCTGTGCGAAAGCGAAGCGACAGCAACAAAGTGCCCAGCCGCAATGGAAATCAACCGTACGTTATGGGATGAGAAAAGCCTAAAACGCTATGCTAAATATTTTGAATATATGCTAAAATAATTATACTAATAGGAAGCTAGGAGCTGACACAATGTCAATTAACACAATTATTTTTGATTTAGACGATACGCTATTATGGGATAAAAAATCCGTCAAAACAGCATTTGAGAAAACGTGTGAATATGCAGCAACTATACATAATGTAAATCCAGCTGAGCTAGAGGAATCTGTGCGTAAAGAAGCACGTGTACTTTACGAAGGCTATGAAACATATGATTATACGGTGTTAATCGGCATTAACCCATTCGAAGGACTTTGGGGAACATTTGATGATCCAACAGATTCTTTCCAAAAAATGAAAAATATCGTACCAGGCTATCGTACAGAAGCATGGACAAAAGGTTTAGCAGCTCTTGGCATTGATGATGCACAACTAGGGGCGGAGCTAGGGGAGCGCTTTGTCGCAGAGCGAAAAGTATCACCATTCTTATATGAAGATACTTTTGATGTGCTAGATAAGCTGAAAGGAAAGTATCAACTCGTATTACTGACAAATGGAGCACCAAGTTTACAAAATTTAAAGCTAGAAATAACACCAGAAATCGCGCCATATTTTGACCATATTATCATCTCTGGAGACTTTGGTAAAGGGAAACCAGATGCCTCTATTTTCGAACATGTAATGGAGAAAGCAGGTATTACTGCAGATGATGCAATCATGGTTGGAGATAACTTAAATACTGATATTTTAGGCTCATCCCGTGTTGGTATGCGCAACGTTTGGATAAATCGTGAAAATAATGTACCGAATGGCGTTGTCACTCCAACATATGAGGTTGATTCTTTAACTGCATTATTAGAACTTGTAAATAAGCTATAAGCAAAAATGTACTGATTCATCAAAGGATCAGTACATTTTTTACTTGTCGGACAAAAGTTACTACGGTCCAATGGGGCTTTTAGCGCAAGCTCATCCCGCAGAAGTCGCCACTCTCTGGCATAGGGCGTGAGGGCGGTCACCATAGCTTAGAATTCTTCACGGAAGCGAAAAATATTTGTATAGCGTTGAAGTGAGGGCTAGCGTTGGCCTGATTCGGAGGTGGTATCTCAGAAATGTTCTGGGATACTTTTTTTGTGAAAAAAGCTGTCCAATAACTTATTGAACAGCTAGTAGTGTATATAATATGCAAGATATAGCAATGAAAAAGCTAATGCAATACATAGTTGAACAACGGCACTTGCTACTAGGTATCCTCGGGGTTCACCTGCTTTTTTACGATAATAAATTTGCATAATAGAGTAGAGCGTAAATAAGCCATATATAATCGTAGTGTGTATGGAATGCATTAGTAAATAGATGGCAAATAAAATACCTGCAAACAAAACTAGCATAATAGCATTGGCGATGGCATGTTCGACTGTAGCCGCAACAAAACGCCGTTTAATATGAGGCATTCTTTTTTTGGCAAGCCATAGCGTGAAATGCATAAGCAAGACAAAGATATTTCCAAAAATAATCTTGATTGAACGTTGATCATCATAGTAGTATTCAAATGAATCAAATACATTGTCGAATTGAATTGCTTGTTTTGTTACGACATTAAAGAAAGTATCATTATTAAGCACCTTCCATTTCTCTTGAGTTCCATCAGAATAGACAATCAACACATCTTGAGGTGTAAAGTAACCATTAGCTTCCCACTGTTGAGCTGTTACTGCAACTGAAGGTGCATGTTCCATTTGTCCTTGTAGTTGACTTAAAAGTTGCTTATTTGTATAGCATTCCTGAGGTACATAAAGGCATGAAGCTTTTGCAATAAAAGTTCCTTTGTTTTCATTACTGTGTACATAGACTTTTGCAATTGTTTTGTTTGTATCTGTTGTCAGTGGAGAGTTAGCCGGTCCTTGGATAAAGGACAACATTAAAATAGAAAGAACTGTGATAAATAGCAAGGACACTGCAGGCATTTTCCAAGACTTTTTAATTGGTCGTTTTTCTATTGTAGTAGGTGTAGTAATATTGTGCAGTATTTTTTCCTGCTGCTGCTTAGTTAATTTGAGATCGCGTAAATGTTGCCAGGATTCCTCATTGTTCTTCATCAAATTCACCTCCAAGCTGCTTTTTCAATGCGACAAGTGCACGTTTTAATGTGTTTTTTACTTTTCCTTCATTCCAGCCTAGAACATCACAAGTTTCCTGAATGGATAAACCCTCGATTTTACGTAAAATAATGACATCTCGATAGGTGAGCTTAAGTCTACTAATTGCAAGATAAAGTGACTTTGCATCTTCTTGCTGGATGAGCCATTGGTGTGGTGAGGTTGGCTCAAGTTCTTCATGGACGTTTAAAAACGGTACAAATTGAATAAGTCTTTTCCGGCGGTAATGATCGTAAGCTAGATTACGTGCAGTACTCCTAAGCCAAGCGAGCTCTGCATCTTCTTTGATTGTCTGCTGATATTTTAAATAGCGGGCAAATGTCTCTTGTGTGAAATCTTCCGCTAATTTCTCATCATTGAGTAAGTAATACAGGTATTTAAAAATAGTTTGATTATGTAAGTAAAACAGCTCTTCAATCGTCAAAATGTGCACCTCCTTTATCTTAAAGACGAGTGACTTTCTGAAAAGTATCATTTTACCAAAAAATAAAAAAACGTACTTGCCGTAAATGGCAAAGTACGCTATTTTTATTTTGCATTAAAATTCAGCAGTAGCAAAGTAGCAAGGTTTATACAATATCTTTACGTGATTCACGTCGCCAAGCATAAAATGTAAGTATTATTGTAAGACCGATGAGGAAAATGTATCCTATCGGTGTTAACCACTTTGGATGCCAAATCGAAATGATGTCTGAAATCATATAATTCGTGACACCAGCAATCATGCCGAACATAACAATAATCTGAATGCCAATCAATGCAATTGTATTTCGAGCAAATGTTGAAATTGCCATTGATAATATACCTAAGAATACAGCTGTTATAAAGATTGCCACGATTGATAAAATTATATATTGGAAAAACGTCATATCGTACCAGTAATAGTCCCAGCAAATTGAAGACAATGGTAAATCGAAATGGGAAGAAGTATTATTTGTTGCATACATAGTTAAATAAATAATCATTAATACAATTGTTATAAACACTGCACTGACGAACCCTGCAAGCCATTTTATCCAAAATAATCTTCGTCCTTTTTTCGATGTATATTGCAATGGAATAATAGATGTTACCTTGTCCCTAAGATAAATAGGAGATAGCAGAATAGAGATGCTGAATAAGATAATAATAGATAAACTTTGTGCAATTCTCTGGAAATTGTCTAATACAATGTTAGAGTATATCGTATGCTTTCTGTCATTCAATAACTGCTTAAAGCGCTGCTGATGTGCCCCGGATGTGCGTTCCATTTCTGCTTGAAGTGATATTTCATGGTGTTGGTAACTTTCAATTAAATGTTCCCATGCTTGCAGTACCCATGGAAAATCCTCTTCGCTGTGAAAAGTAATAGCATAAAAATACTCTGACTGCTGTTCATTCTCCGGATCACTAAATGCTTCATATGTTGTAATACCTAACGCCACAGCTTTCGGATCATGTTCTAAAAATGTATCTGCCTTCTTTTTCTCCTGCTCGTACATGGCTACTATTTCTTTATATTCTTTTTCGTCTATTTCTGCCCCATACTTTGGAATCAGTTGCTGCTCAATCGCAAATGTATCTCCCGCAGGACGACCATTGGGAAAGTAGGTTATATTAAACTCAAACACTAGCCAATAGAGAAGTACATTCACAAATACAATTAACGCTACAATCTTCCACGAAAATATTTTCCTCATTTCCATCCAAAATAGCTGCATATTACACAATATCCTTTCTATTAAATCGTCTGAGTACGTATGTTACACAAAGTAAACTAATGAGACACCATAAAACTAAAGTCCAAACCTCGTGATATTCAAACATCATCAAATTGGACACACCTGAAAAATACATATGGGGATTGAGTAAAAGTAGTGTTAAATTAAAATGCATAAGTAGTAATAACGTAGGCATACCACTGAAGAACATAGGTACAACAAACATACTCACAAGAATTAATATACAGAGTATCCAAGAGAGATAACTATTTCTTAAAAATGTACTTATGCAAAATGTAAGGAGCGAGATAATAAGTAAAGTGATAACAAGTATAGTAATTGTTAATAATAAATACTTCCAGAGCTCAATTGGCCACCATGTTATATGTGGCCACGTATATTCCCAGTTCAAGCCACTGGTAATAGGTGCTGTCCAAACGCCAGAATAATCATATACCATGAAAAAGGTTATTAATGATATTCCGAACAGCGGCAATAAGGTAAGGAGAGTCGTTAAAAGGCTTGCTATTAGTTTATGCCGCATCAATAGACGTCCTTTTTTCGTTGTGTATGTTACAAGCTGTGTTCGATGTTCAAATTCAAAATTTGTAATAAGAGCTGTGAGAAGTACGACTAGTATTACACCTTCCATAGCGATTTTCTTTATAAGATTTTTAAATAATTCACTATGCATTCGATAGTCACTTGCAAAAAACCACTTATTATATTCTTTAGTTTCCTTCATTTCTGTGAAGCGATTATTTAATTTATCGAATTCCCTCGATACAAAGCCAGCCGCCCAGTTTGTTAAGCCGAAATCAGCAATTGTTCCTTCCTTTAGTGTCTCGATATTAAGCTTAGCGTAACGTTCATCTAAACTCTTTCCAAGATTAATATATAATTGCATCAAATGTATTCGATCAATTTCATGTTGCTCAGCTAAAGTAGAATTTTGATATTTTTCATCATTCATGGAATTGATAAAAACATTGGCATCTTGAAACTGTGGATTACGTTTTTTAACATCTGCATTCAAGTCTTTCTGCATTTTACTCAAGATTTCATCATTAAAGGTTTCACCGTACTTTTTAATAATGTCATTTGCTATTTTTAATTCGTCTCTTACATAGGAATTACTAATAATCGTGAAAATATTAAAAATAGAAAACAACACGAGTAGTATTAAAATGGTTGGTGAAAATAATGCTTTTTTCATTTCAAGCCAAGTAATATTCATGTGTTACCACCACTTGTATTTTCATGTGCATATTCCACTAGAAATACATCCTCGAGCTGTGGTTCAACTGACTTCCAGAATGATTCTGCTTTTTCATCAGCGACAAAGCGTACAATCATCTTTCCTTGCTCTTGTTTTTCTGCCAGTGTCACATAACTTTTACGGAATTCGGTAAAGTCCTCATACGTCATTGTTGTTTCAAACACTTTTCCTGAGAGTGTTGCGCAAATATTAGCAACAGAATCTTTATAAGAAATGACGTTGTTTTTTATCATGATAATTTCATTCGCAATAGATTCGATGTCTGATACAATATGGGTCGAAATGATAATAATTCGGTTACGCGCAAGCTCTGACAACAAATGTCTAAAGCGAGCACGTTCCTTTGGGTCAAGCCCTGCTGTTGGTTCATCAAGCACTATTATTTTGGGATCACTTAAAAGTGCCTGTGCAATGCCAACCCGTTGAATCATCCCACCTGAAAATTTTCGCATTTTTTTATTCTTCACATCACTAAGTGCTACCATATCGAGTACTTCATCAATTCGACTGGCTACGGTTTGCTTGTCCATCCCTTTTAATGCTGCCAAATAACTTAAATATTGCTTTGGTGTAGAATGTTTGTAATAACCAAAATGCTGAGGTAAATAGCCAACATGCTCACGATATGATTGACCAAGCATTTGAATAGGTTGTCCTTGATAAAAAATGTCGCCAGTTGTTGGACTAATCAATGTTACAAGCATTTTGATAAGAGTTGTCTTACCAGCACCATTTGGAGCGAGTAAACCGTATATACCATTGTCAAACTGTAAATTTATATTATGCAATGCTGTAAAACCCCCGTACTTTTTTCCTACATCTTGTACGACTAACATTCAAAAACTCCCTCCTGATTTTTTGTCATTAAACGTTTAAATGAATAAAGGTATAGTGCTAGTACTCCAATAAGTAAGACACTGTACACTGCAATCGGTAAGTTGTCTAAAATTCGTGCATACTGTTGACCTACTGTTAAAAGTAAAAGTGTATTTCCTAATATCCAAGCTATGATAAATACCAAGCTTCGATTGAAGACCTGTCCATTGTAAAGTGATAATAGTAAGCCTGTTGAGAATAGAAATAACCCTGTTAAAGATAGAAGTAACAGTCGGAATATATCAATCTCCACCTTAAATGATAAGATTAAGATAAATGACATATTAACTAAAATAGCTATTCCACTAAAGAAAAGCATGCGGCATACGAGTAACTGAAAGACTGTATACTTCATCGTCATTTCTAATTCAAACGTATTATTCGACCGTTTTTGATAATATGCATATGCTGTTAAGCTTAGGAAAAAAAGTGGTGAGAGCATAAAGAACATACCATTCAACATAAAAGACTCCGTTGCTATGTCATCAGCTATTAGCCATATATAGCCGAAGATCATTAACGTTATAAGTCCGCTAAACAATGCCTCACCATAGCTAAGGAAAACATATTTCCAGCCAATTTGACGCTTTAAGTCAAGCAATAAATGTATGAAGGTTTGTTTTACTGGTAGCCCTTGCTTGATAATAGAAGCAACTTGCTGTTCAATCTCTTCATCTGTTGGATACGGAATTGTCCATTTTTTGTTTTCCATTTAAGTTAGCCTCCATTTCCTCTCTAAGTTTTTTTAACACTGCATAATATCTTGTCTTGACCGTCGATTCTGACAAATTCAAAAGCCCTGCAATCTCTTGAAAAGTCAGCTCTAAAAACAGTTTGTAACGAAGAATTTGCTGGGTCTGTACTTCATACTTATAAAGTAAAAGATTTACTTCCTCTAAATCTTCCTTTTTAATAAGGTAATTTACTATATCTACTGCATCGATAAGTTCAAGATCCTCTACATAGTTTGTTAGCTGGCCAGCTTGATACGATTTCGAGCGAAAATAATCGATGCAATGATTGGAAGCTATACGATAAAGCCATGTGCGAAAAGCGGCTTTCTTCTTATTAAAGTTAGTAATAGCCTGCAGCATGCGTATGAAAATTTCCTGTGTCAAATCTAAAGCTAATTGTTCGTCCAAAACTTGCTTATAAACAAATGAGAAAATTTCTTTATAATATTTTTTAACAAGTAAATTAGCACTCTCTTCATGAGCTGATTGCTGCACACGCCTTATCCATCGGCTTTCAAAATCCATCCATTATCACATCACTTTCATCGCCTCATTTATATATTCGTAAAGTTCTTTTAAATAGTTTTGATTTTTATAAAATTTTTTTGCGAGGTGAATAAAAAATGACCTGAGCTGTTGAACTCAGGTCATTTAATACAATATATTAAATTATCAATATTATAGGTTAATCGCTTTTACTTCATCAATATTTTCAAGCTTTGCAACGAATGTTAGATCTTCTTCTGTTACAGTATTGTCAATTGTTAGCATCATGACAGCTGTACCGCCAACTTGTGCACGACCAACTTGCATTGTTGCGATGTTCACATCTTTTTCTGCTAGCTTTGTTGCTACACGGCCGATCGCACCTGGTTTGTCAGTATTTTTAATGTAAAGAAGGTGACCTTGTGGAATAACGTCAACAACATAGTCTTCAACTTTAACAATACGTGCACCTAAACCATTTAATAATGTACCAGCAACTGTGTGTGTTTCGTTCACTGTTTTAATTTCAATTGTAATTAAGCTAGTGAAGCCTTTAGCAGTTGTAGTTTTATGCTCATTAATTTTCATACCGATACGTTCAGATAAGTAGCGAGCATTTACGTCATTCACATGATTACCGTGGTTTTTAGCTAATAAGCCTTTTAAAGCGTTTGACGTTAATGGACGTACATCATAATTTGCTACTTCACCAGCATAAGATAAGTTGATTTCTTTTACAGGCTCAGTTGTAAGTTGAGATAAGAATGAACCTAGTTTTTCAGCTAATTCAAAGAAAGGCTCGACTTGTGCAAGTAACTCTTTTGGAATAGATGGCATGTTTACTGGGTTAGTTACAGTACCTGTTTTATAGAATTTAATGATGTCGTTTGAAACGTCCACAGCTACAGACTCTTGTGCTTCAATTGTAGATGCACCTAAGTGAGGTGTTGCGATTACTTGTGGTAAAGTAAGTAGCTTGTGATCTGTTGCTGGCTCAGATACGAATACGTCAAGAGCAGCACCTGCTACTTTACCTTCTACGATTGCATCGTATAAATCATCCTCATTGATAATACCGCCACGTGCACAGTTGATGATTCGCACGCCGTCTTTCATCATAGCGAATTTTTCTTTGTTAATAAGGTTGCGTGTTTCAGGAAGAAGTGGTGTGTGTACTGTAATGAAATCTGCAGCTGCACAAATTTCTTCAACTGTTGATTTTGTTACCCCTAACTCTTTAGCGCGTTCATCTGTTAGGAATGGATCGTATGCCATAACGTTCATGCGTTGACCTTTTGCACGATAAGCAACTTCAACACCGATACGACCGAAGCCTACAACACCTAGCGTTTTATTTTTAAGCTCAACCCCAACATAAGATTTACGATCCCATTTACCGTTTTTAAGTGTATTGAATGCTTGTGGGATGTGACGAGCAAGTGAAGTCATCATGGCAATAGTGTGCTCAGCAGCAGAGTTCGTGTTACCGTCTGGTGCATTCACGACGATAATGCCATGTTCAGTTGCAGCAGTTAGATCAATGTTGTCTACACCTACTCCAGCACGACCGATAAGTTTTAAGTTTTTAGCTGCTTCAATTACTTCACGTGTTACCGTTGTTTGAGAACGTACTAGTAAAACATCTACATCCGCAATTTTTGCGATTAATTCTTCTGGTGCAAGACCAGTATCAACAATGATATTTAAGTCTAAATCTTGTTCTTGTCGTAGTGGGAAAATACCATCTTCACTTAGTGGGTCAGCGATAAATACGTTAATTGTTTTAGTTGCAGTAGTCATTTGTAATTAGCTCCTTTTAATAAAAATTTTTTAGTGTTCTTTATATACGAAACAGTCTGAAATTTGTAAAACTAAATATCTTACAGCATGCAAACAATCTCCTTTCTAGAATAAAAAACAATAAAAAAGCCTTCCGCGCCTTACAAACACAAAGATTGTGTTGTAAGGGGCGAAAGGCTGAATAAATTTGGTTCGCGGTACCACCCTTAATCACTGCTTGAAAGATTTCTAGCAGTCTTAGCTATATGCGTAACGTGCATGTGACGGATAAGCTTACTTTGGAGATGTTCGGCTTATCTATTCAGGAGTGGAACTATTATCGTAGAAATCGCTGATTTACACCAACCATCAGCTCTCTTTGGATTTTCTTGCGACTAGCATGTCTCCGTCGTTATATTTTCGTGTGATTAAATTTGTTAACATCATAATCCTTATTGTTCACCTTTGTCAACAATATTTCTGAAAAAGATTAAAAAACTTGACTTTAAAAGTCTGGAAAGTAACTAAAAACGAACTTTATGCTATTTTCATTCGAATATCGTTCGTCTTTTTGGAAAGGACAATGAAAGCGCTACCGATAGATGCTAAGTCAGATTACATGGGCGTTTAACAAATATTTGAGGTCGAAAATTATACGGAAATATATTGGGGTTAAATGGACTACGTGAATGGAAACTTTCTTGGTTTAGTGGAAGAAAGCGAACATTTTTTTCTTGTCACAATTTCGTCAAATTTATAATGTGTAGAAGGTAAACGATCCTTTAGAGAAGAATGTAAGTAATGAAAGATTGATTTTTAGGGGGTATAGAATGATGTATGATGTAGCAATTGTCGGTGCAGGACTGGCAGGATTAGTAGCTGCCTGTGAGTTAGCGGATGCAAAGAAAAAAATTGTTTTAGTAGATCAAGAACCTGAAAATTCAATGGGAGGACAGGCATTCTGGTCCTTTGGCGGTATATTTTTAGTAAATTCACCAGAGCAAAGAAGGCTTGGTATTAAGGATAGTAAAGAACTTGCATGGCAAGATTGGCAAGGAACGGCTGGCTTTGATCGCTTGGAGGATGAAGATTCGTGGGCGTATAAATGGGCCAAGGCTTATGTAGATTTTGCAGCTGGTGAAAAATATAGTTGGTTAAAGTCTATAGGTATTAAGTTTTTCCCTGTCGTCGGTTGGGCAGAACGTGGTGGATCATTAGCAGGCGGCCACGGAAATTCAGTTCCTAGATTTCATATTGTTTGGGGAACTGGACCAGGCATTGTAAAGCCTTTTGCTGAAAAAGTGAAAAAGGCCATAAAGGATGGATATATAGATTTTAAACCAAGACATCGTGTAGATGAGTTTATTCAACAAGATGGCAGGATTACAGGGATTAGTGGAACTGTGTTGGCTGAAAGCTATGCAATTCGCGGTGAAAAAAGCTCTAGGCTAGGGATTGGCGAATTTTCTTATGAAGCGGGAGCGGTTATTGTGGCGAGCGGTGGGATAGGGGCAAATTTTGATTTAATCAGAAAAAATTGGCCTGCTCGACTTGGTACACCACCAAAAAATATGGTCAGTGGTGTCCCTGCTTATGTAGATGGCAGAATGTTAGAAATTACTGAGCATGCGGGGGGACGTATCGTTAATCGAGATCGCATGTGGCATTATACAGAAGGCTTGAAAAATTGGGACCCTATTTGGCCAAATCATGGCATTCGAATTTTGCCTGGCCCTTCATCATTATGGTTTGATGCAGAAGGCAATCGATTTGGAGCACCAAATTTTCCGGGTTTCGATACGTTAAGCACATTAGAGGCAATTCAAAAAACAGGTTATGATTATTCGTGGTTTATTTTAACTGAAAAAATTATTGAAAAAGAATTTGCATTATCAGGCTCTGAACAAAACCCTGATTTAACAAATAAAAGTATTAGTGATGTTCTGAAACGTGTTTTGCCAGGAGCACCGGGTCCAATTCAGGCATTTAAAAATCATGGTGAGGATTTTGTGATTGCTAATGATTTAAAAGAGTTAGTTGAAGGGATGAACAGGTTGGCTGGCAATGATCTTCTTGATTTTATCAAAATAAAAGAGCAAATTTTAGCAAGGGATCGTGAAATGGACAATAAATTTACAAAGGACTTACAGGTTAATGCCATTCATGGCGCAAGAAACTATGTTGGTGATAAATTTGTGCGCGTTGCGAAGCCCCATAAAATATTAGATCCCCACAATTGGCCACTTATTGCGGTACGTTTAAATATTTTAACACGTAAAACATTAGGAGGCTTACAGACAAATTTGAATGGTGCAGTGTTAGGGGTAGATAGTCAGCCTATACCGGGTTTATTTGCAGCTGGGGAAGTTAGTGGTTTTGGCGGTGGCGGTGTACACGGTTACCGTGCTTTAGAAGGGACATTTGTTGGTGGTTGTTTATTTAGTGGCAGACAGGTAGGGCGTTACTTGGCTAGAGAGGAATGAAGACAAATTTAAGTGAGATTTAGCAAGCTCTAGAGAGAGGGAAATGCTCGCTTAAATGTACGATTACTCAGGCGAAAAAGAGTACTTCTTTCATCGAACGTGGGGTTGATTTCCGTTCCGGCTGGGTGCTTTGTTGCTGTCGCTTCGCTTTCGCACAGATAAAACATTTGCCGCTGACGCTTCGCTTTCGCGCAGAGCAGAGCTTCCTGGGGGCGTCCGATGAGCCGCTTCACTCGCGTTGCTCGCTCCAGGGTCTCGGGCCAACAGGATGTTGGTCACGAAGGCGTTATCACAGGACGTGATGGTTTTAGCCTTCGTTCCTCTAAATCGCTGATCCCCAAGGAGTCGCCCAGCCTCCACTCCAATCAACTATGTTTAAAAATGCTATCTCCAATTTTCGATGATGATCCAGTGTAAAATATTAAAATATTTTGGGATATGAAAGAGCATCACCACAAATGGATGATGCTCCTTTTACTTATAAAGAAGGATTTTGAACTTCAGCGATTTTCGCGATTTGTTCCTCAATCTGCTCTTTTGTCCAACCATTCTCTTCAACAAAGAAGTTGCGTTCTGCGCGGCGGCATTCGTCTGAACAGCTACGCATATAGAAAGCCTCATGCTTTTCCTCGCAAAGCATTAATTTATGGCATTCAGGGTTTGCGCAGTTTGTATAACGTTCTGTCGGTTCACCAGTGAAAAAATCCTTGCCGACAATCACATGTTCCACCTGATTAATCGGTACACTACGACGTCGATCAAAGACAAACATTTGTCCATCCCATAGTTGACCTTTTACTTCAGGGTCTTTGGCATACGTGGCAATTCCACCATGTAACTGACCAACACTTTCTCCATAGCCTTCACGTTTTAACCAGCCAGAGAATTTTTCACAGCGAATACCACCTGTACAGTAAGTTAAAATTTTCTTATCAGCAAAATCTTCTTTATGAGCCTCCATCCAAGCTGGTAGATCACGGAAGTTTTCAATATCTGGACGCACCGCACCACGGAAATGTCCGAGGTCATATTCATAATCATTACGAGCATCAATAACTACCGTATTATCCTCCTGCATACGTTCCATAAATTCCTTTGGAGATAAATAATCACCTGTTATTTCTAAAGGATTGATATCATCGTTCAAACCAAGGTGTACAACCTCTTTACGAGGGCGCACATGCATTTTTTTAAAGGCATGCCCTTCGACTTCATCAATTTTCCACATAATATCGCTAAAACGAGGGTCTGCCTTCATATGATTCATGTAAGCATCAGTTTGCTCGACTGTACCTGAAACCGTTCCATTAATGCCCTCATATCCAACTAAAATACGACCAAGAAGCCCGATTTCTTTACAAACTGCTAAATGTTCCTCTGCGAATGCTACAGGGTCTTCAATAGCTATATATTTATAATAAAGTAATACACGATAGTCTTTCTGTGTCACAATTATTAACCACCTTTAAATCAATATTCGTCCTTAAATATAGCATAGCAAGTGCTATTTTGCGTAGGAGAGAAGGAGTTTTCTAAAAAAACACGAATAGTTATAGTGAATGACTATTCATATTTGGGGGTGTTGGGATGGAATTTTCAACAATTACATTAGAAAAATTAGATCGCCGCGCAACATTAACATTAAATCGACCACATGCCATGAACGCCATGGATGTTGTGATGATGCGTGAACTAGCAGAATGCTTTGAAGCACTACATCAAGAGCAAGAAATACAAGTTCTCGTTATTCGCGGGGAAGGAAAAGTATTTTCTGCAGGTGGCGATATTAAAGCGATGCTAGATTCAAATAAGCCACTTGAAATAAATGATGCAATGGTTTATTTAACACGTATTGTCAAGGCATATTATCAGCTACCAATGATCGTCATTGCGGCAGTTCATGGAGCGTCAGCTGGATTAGGCTTTAGTCTAGCGTTAGGGGCTGACATCGTTGTGGCATGTGAAAATAGTAAGCTCGCTATGAATTTCATAGGTATAGGACTCATCCCTGATGGTGGCGGTCATTTCTTTATGAAGGAACGTGTGGGTACTGTCAAAGCTAAACAAATGATTTGGGAAGGTAAGGTATTAACTGCATCGGAAGCGCATGATGAAGGGTTAATTGACTACGTTGCACCAGATGGAACTGTTTTTGCGATTACTGACCAACTAGTTGGAAAAATGCTTGCTTCTCCAATTGCCTCGATGATTACGACTAAAAAAATTCTCCATGCTCAAAATTTACCGCAATTAGAGAGTATTTTATCGATGGAAGCAGCGGGGCAAGCAGCGATGCATAAAACGGCCGATCATTTAGAGGGAATCCATGCGTTTGTAGAGAAAAGAGCACCTGCCTTTGTAGGAAAATAAATGTAACCTCTTTCATTGGGTGTCCAAACACCCGTTGATATAGAGGAGCTCAGCCTAAGAACGCCACGTCCTGTGGCAACGACTGAGTGACCAACATCATGTAGGCCTAAAAGGCACGTAGTAAGGTGTACTACGTGCCTTTTACTAGCCATTTTTAGACATGAAATAAGATTAATTTACCCGAAGAGTTAACAAGGCGATGAGTTTTGTTGGCAACACCTTTTTCTTCGATCTGCTGTAGACCGCTGATTTTTGCAGTCTCATCGTTTTCGAAAGTCCATGTTTCATCAAACAACGTTTCCCCAGTTTTTTCAAAAGCTGTAAAACGATAATTCTCCATACAAACCCCACCCTTTACTTAAATATATATCTATTATACATAGAAGATTTATAAACTTCACGGTAAAACTAGCGAAAATTTCGATAAATTATGAAAGTTGTGGAAAATTTGAGGCAATACTAATAATGAACATTCTTTGAATACATTTCTCAACTAGCGGGAAGTATGATAAAATAGAACAAATATTCGGTTTCGGCGTGATTCACGAATGTCTCATTATAGAAATGAGACAAATAGCAGTTAGTAAATTATTGAAGTAGCAATTCCGATGTACTGAATTAATTACTGCACTGCGAGTGATGAAAGAATGACGACAAGGTATAGATTATTTATTACTTGAGGTGATTGGATGTCAGCAATTCGTTTTTTCCATATGGCGGATTTACATTTAGATAGTCCATTTAAGGGCTTATTTGGTTTACCAGAGCAAAATTTCAAAAAGATTCGAACAAGTACTTTTGAAGCTTTTGATAAAATTATTCAAAAAGCTATTCAGGAGAAACCTGATTTTTTACTGATTGTCGGTGATATATATGATGGTGAAAATCGTAGCCTGCAGGCACAAAGACGATTTCAAGAAGCTATGGAGAAACTCTTTCAGCATAATATCCCGGTCATTTTAAGCTATGGTAATCACGATCACTTAAATGGTGCTTGGACCCGCTTTGCTTTACCGAGCAACGTTTATGAATTACCAGCTGAAACAAGTGTTGTACAATTAAAAATACGTGGTCAGCAAGTTAATATTTATGGCTTCAGCTATAGTGACCGTCATATAACGAAATCAATGATTGATAGTTATCCTATTGCACAGGACGAGCATGCTATTCATATTGGTATGCTTCATGGTAGTGAAGCTAGTGATACCACACATGCTGTTTATGCACCGTTCACAAAAGATCAACTTCTTGAAAAAAACTATCATTACTGGGCTTTAGGGCATATTCATAAACGACAACTTTTACATCAAAATCCACCGATTGTTTATCCAGGCAATATTCAAAGCCGACATCGGAAAGAGCAGGGGATAAAGGGCTTCTATGACGTAACCTTGTCACAAACCTCTACTGATTTGGAATTTGTACCGACATCTGCTGTTGTTTATAACACGGTAGAGATGGATTGTACGAATGTGTTTCATGCAAATGAACTCCTAAAAAAATGTGAGGAAGCACTGATGCTTAATCGTCAAGAGTATGGGGCATCTGTTGTTGAACTGCATTTGAAAAATATAGATGAACAATCACAATCTTTATTTGAACATGCTACAGTTGATGCATGGCTAGAAACAATTCGAGAAGCTGAGGATGGGATTGAACCGATGTGCTGGGTACAAAAGCTTGTGCTACATCAATCATCAGTATTGTATGAGCATACTGCTGCGACTGAATCGGTTATGAATCTAATGGAGCAATGGGATATTTCTGAATGGAAGGATATTTTAAAGGAACTATACCAACATGCTGGTGGTGCAAGACTGATCGAGCCTTTAACAGAACAGGACATTAAAAATTTAATGCACAACGCGCAAGAATTATTAGCAGAAGAAATTCAAAGGGTGTGAATAACATGCTAACGATACAAAAAATCCAAATTTATGGTTTTGGTAAGCATGAAAACATCACCATTACTTTACATGAAGGTGTTACCATTTTTTATGGTATGAATGAAGCGGGTAAAACAACCATTCAACAGTTTATTTTACAAATGCTTTTCGGATTTCCCACGAGACAGCAGACACAACGTAAATATGAGCCGAAAATATCGACTAAATTCGGTGGTCAGCTTACAATTGGGCATCCAACGTATGGGCAATGCACGATAGAACGCATTAAAGGAAAGGCCGCTGGAGATGTCACAGTTTATCTAGAAGACGGAACAATTGGGCATGAGGAACTTTTAGCAAAACTATTATATGGTTATTCAAAAGCTTCCTTTGAGTCCATTTTCTCCTTTTCATTACATGAACTACAGGGCATTGAAAAAATGTCAGAGGAAGAGCTTACACATTTGTTGCTTGCCTCTGGGACAACAGGGTTTCAACAGCTATCGTCTCTAGAAAAGAAAATGGACAAAGAATCTGGTGAGCTTTTTAAAAAAACAGGCAAAGTGCCACTCATTAATCAAAAATTGGAGCATGTAAAAAAGCTAGAACGCACAATTAAACAAGAGCAAGGTAATATTCAGACCTTTGAGGATAAATTATTACAATTACAACAGCTCGATCAAAGGCTAGAAGGGTTATATAATCAGCAAAAAACACAGCAACGAAATTGGCAACAGCTTACAATTCTGCAGCAGGCTATGCCGCTGTTAAAACAGCAAAAAGCTTTCGAACAGACGCAAAAAAGCTATGAACATGTGCAGTTTCCACCAGAAGGGATCCGACGTTATGAGCAATTAAAGGATCGGCTTATGCATGAAACACTACAAATGCAGCAGCTGAAGGAGCAGTATCAGGAACTACAAAAAAAGCTACAATTAACGGTGGACGAGCAAACTATTACTGAAATGTCTCGGCTTTTAAATAGGGAAGCAACATGGAATCAGTTAGTCGTTAAGGAACAGAACTTAATGGATGAGCTGTTTTTAATCGAGCAAGAAATAGAAGCGCAGTTTCGTTTGTTAGGTGTTCAGGAAAAAACAGCGCAGGATATTCTACTTGTGGAAACAGTGTCATTACAGCAAGAAGAACAGTTTCAACAACAATTAAGCCTATTAGAAGAAGCAGAAGAAGAACTGAAATTTCATTTGCGTTCGTTGGAGCAACTACATGCAGAATTAGATACAATTGCTCAACTAAAACAACAGCTTCAACAGGAGTCATTATCTACAGAGGAAGAACATATTTTAGCACAGTGGCCTCAACGAAAGCGAAAGCTTGAACAATTGCGCTATGGAAGGTCGCAGCGCTCGAAACAACAACAACCAAATGTTTTTATATTTATTGTGTTAGCCATAAGTATACTTTCGTTTATTTATGGTGTTATGGAAAAAAATATGGCTGTCATCGTTGTAGGAGCGGTTATGTCGCTGATCATTATTTTATATTTGAAATTTGCTAGACAAACACATGAAGCGCCGAGTAAACAACAAAGTCAGCAAATACGTGAGTTAGAGCAGGAGGAAAATGTTGCTCAAGCCATCCTGCTGAAAAAACAAAAACTTGAAGATCGCTTGTTACATGTAAATGAGCAACAGCAAGAAAAAGAACATCAATTTGTGAAACTTGAATATAAAATTCAGCGGGCTGAGCAGGTGAGTGAAGAGGCTACTCAGTCGCTTCAACATTTTTTAGGGCGCTATCACTTAGAGGGGAATATACCGAAAACATTATTACCCGAGCTGTTTATACGCATTCGTGGTGCTCAAGAGTTGGCAGCAAAAAAGAAGAGTACATTTACACTCCTACAAACGGTACAAGCGGAGAAAATTGAGCTTCTAGATCAAGTACAGCGAGTCTTACATGCAGAGTATAGTGAGCAAGAACTCTTTATGCATTTACGTAATACATTCCTTACTTTACAGCAGGAGCAACAGATATCTCAACAAGCAAAAGAGCAGTTAACTAACCTTCAGACCAAAATTCAAGGAGTTCAATCACATATAGACAGCTATGAGTCTGAAATTACTCAGTTATATAATGCTGCGAATGTTCAATCAGAGAAGGCTTATTACGAAACTCATGAACAATTTGAGCAACAACAAAAAATAACAACAGAACTTCAAGCCATTCAGAGTCAGCTAGCCTCGCTGAATGTAGGCAACGAACAGTCATTAATGGACGAGGAACAGCTTAAAGAAAAACTACTTACTTTAGAAGAAGAGCGTGGCGCAATGCAGCTAGCTATAGATCATTGCTTAGAACAACGCGCGACACTACAAATCCAGAAGGAGAATCTTCTAAATGACGAGAAATATGGTCAATTGCTTCAACAGTTTGAAGAGGAGAAATCAGTGCTGCAACAGCTAATAGGGCAATGGGCTACAAAAAAGGCATTGGCTACTGCGATTCATGAAACATTGTTCCGCCTAAGAGAAGAAAAACTACCATATGTTTTGACAGAGGTTAATGCGATATTTAATTTATTAACAGGTGGACGTTACGAGAAGCTTTTAATTAATGATGAAGGCTATTTTGTTACACAGGATGTTTCTGGATTACGTTATCAAATGGCAGAATTATCACAGGCAACGAAGGAGCAAGCTTATATTTCGTTGCGCATGGCACTAGCAAAAACACTGACAACTTCTGCTCCATTTCCATTTATTATGGACGACCCTTTTGTCCATTTTGATCGAAACCGTACAGACAAAATGGTACAATTAATGAAAGAAGTAGGGTATGAACGTCAAATTTTATATTTTACTTGCCATGACGGGATGCTCGAACATTGGCAGAAAGACCAAATAGTTAATGTAGGAGCACTAGCAAATGAAAGGGGAGTGGCGTCAAAATGAAGGGTATTACGACGCTCCAGGTTGGAGAATCAGTTGATCAATTTTTATTAATTAAACAGGCGACAAAAGGAGTTACCACAGTTGGAAAGCCATTTATGTCACTGTTATTACAAGATAAAAGTGGAGATATTGAGGCAAAGCTATGGGATACAAATGATGATCATGAAAAAATGTATCACGCTGAGGCAATTGTCCGTGTAGGTGGAGAAATTCATGACTACCGTGGCAAAAACCAATTGCGTATAAAATCAATCCGTGTAGCAAAACCGGAGGAGGGAATTGCTATTAATGATTTAGTTCCTTCCTCAGCAACTCCAAAAGAAGAATTATATGAAGAATTGACGCAATTTTTCTTTGATATTAAAAATCCAAATATTTCTCGAATTACACGTGCAGCTATTAAAAAACATCAAGATGCTATTTTAGTATATCCAGCTGCAACGAAAAATCACCATGATTATGCATCTGGTCTTTTGGATCATATGGTGTCAATGTTAAGACTAGGAAAAGCAATTGCTGATTTATATCCTACATTAAATCGAGATCTGTTATATGCAGGGATTATTCTGCATGATATCGGTAAGGTTGTTGAGCTATCAGGGCCAGTTGCAACAATGTATACTGTAGAAGGGAATTTACTTGGTCATATTACGATTATGGTCAATGAAATTGCCAAGATTGCTAGTGAACTAGAGATCGAGGGAGAGGAAGTCATGCTATTGCAACATATGGTGCTTTCTCACCACGGTAAAGAAGAATGGGGCAGCCCGAAAAAACCGATGATTCAAGAAGCGGAAATCTTGCATTATATTGATAATATTGATGCAAAGATGAACATGCTAGCACGAGCATTAGGTAAAACAGCGCCAGGTGAGTTTACTGAGCGACTATTTCCGCTTGATAATCGATCGTTTTATAAGCCGTCTATTAAATAAATGTAGATCTGAGGCTTCAGAGGGGATGCTCTGTCTATAAGTTGATTGGATTCAGGACCGAGCGAAAGCGTCACAGATGAGCCTCTTAGTAAAGGAAGAAGGCTAAAAGCAAAGTCATATGATAGCGCCTTTGTGAAAAAATGAAATAGCATTTAAAAGGAAAGAGGATTCATTTTGATTAAACTTTATTCAAAATAAATCCTCTTCATTTGTCTTTTATAAGTGTTTTCAAGATACTTTTTGTATAAAAAGGGTTACGCCTGTATAAGCGTAACCCTTTTTCATATAGTAAAATAACAACAAATTTAGATTATTTTTTGTCAGTATCTTTATTACTTTCTTTTTCAGCGTTTTCTTGAGCTTTTTTAGCTGCTTCTTCTTGAGCTTTAGCTTGCTCTTCACTTGTTGTTGTAAGGGACTTGATAACAGGTTCTAATTCTTTATCAGATGTTTTAATATCAGCATCTTTTGCCATTTTTGCAATGATATCTTTAAGAACTTGTTGGTCCTCACCTGTCTGCCCTAATTTTTGTAGCATCTGTGAACGGATGTTTTCTTCTTCATCTTTGAATGAGCCAACACCTTTTACATCACGCTTGTCCGTAATTTCAATAACGTGGTAACCAAAGCTTGTTTTAACTGGTTCACTTAAAGTGTTTTCAGGAAGGGCATAAGCAGCATCATTAAATTCATCTACCATTGCGCCAACAGAGAACCAACCAAGCTCTCCGCCTTTTGGAGCAGAGCCAGTATCAGTTGAGTATTCTTTTGCTACATCAGCAAATTTAGCGCCACCTTTAATTTTGGCAATGACTTCTTGAGCTGTTTTCTCATCTGCTACTAAAATATGACGACCATTTAACTCAGTTTTCATTTGCTCATAATGTTTTTTGATATCTGCTTCTTTAAAAGCTTTATCTTTTAAAGCCTTTTCAGAAAGAAGTTGAACACGTAAAGCATCTTTATAGCCTTCTTCAGTTAGGCCGTTCTCAGAAAGTGCTTGGGCAAAGTCATCACCAAATTGTGAAGCAGTTGCGTCATATGCCTCTTTGACTTCTTTATCTGATACTTTATATTTATCAGCTAATACTTTTTCAGTCAACATTTGTGAAAGTATTTGAGAACCTGCTAAATTTTTTGATGTTTTGTTAAAGTCAGCAACTGTAATGTCTCCTACTTTTGAAGTTGCAATCGTTTTGTTGTCTCCTCCGCTACAAGCACCAAGCGCTAATACCGAAGCAGCTAATGTTAAAGATAAAACTGTCTTTTTCATAGTGGATATTCTCTCCTTACAATGGTTTCGTCCATTTTTTACTATAACATAAACGTTTTAAAAACAAAATGGTTCCCCCTTGAGTATAGCCTATATTTCAAACTTTCAAGCGCATAGGATATAGAAAAGAAAGGGGGTGAAGTTATGAGCAGCGGAGGATATGGTGGCGGTGGCTACGGCTCAGGCTTTGCTTTATTAGTTGTGTTGTTTATTTTATTAATTATCGTTGGTGCAGCGTTCCTATATTAATTAATAAAAATGACGAAAAGCTAAGGGTTTAACGTCCTTAGCTTTTTTTACAATGTAAGGCATCCACACCGCAGTTTTGAGGTCACGTAACAAATATATGGTCAGACCAAGTGATCACATTAGGTGTCCAAAAAGAAGTGGATGCCTTTTTCTTATTAACTTCTTTCAGCAGATGACTTTTGTAGCGAAAGCGAAGCGCCAGCTACAAAAATCTTCCACCTCTATTGGTGGCGAGATGAATGCGGATTTAAGTAACTTTCAAAAGGTGTCCAAACATCCGCTGAAATAAGTTAAAGCCTCCGGCGGATGTCACGGAATTATGCCGAGGCATAATTGATCTACTATACTGCATATAAAACTTCAATATAAAATGAGACAAGTAATATTGTTATAAGTATATTTATAGTTCGGAATACTTTTGGTTGTTTTTCTTCGGGAATTTCACGTCGCATGCACAGCGCATAAGTCATGCGGTTTATTTGAAATAAATAGAACACCGAGAATAGAACTACAATCATTAACAGCAAGTCTATTCCTCCCCTCTTTCAGTATTAATAGCATAACAAAAAACGTCAATAAAACACAAGTACAAGCAATTTAGTGAATAGTAGGTGGCACTAAAATTTCATAGCCCTTAGGCGTCTCCTCAATCTGGGAGTCTTTAGGTGAATTCAATAAATATTTCACATATAGAATATCAATTACACATAGACTACAATGGTAAGCTAAAAGTAAAGTGCCGTAATGTGTATACGCAGGGAATAGCAGTGTACCTAATATAATGCTTGTATTTAAAACAATAAATGGTGTGAGTAAAGCTAAAATATAACGATTTTTCGATAAAGGTTCACGGATACGCATGTGTAGCACAGGAATAACATAAAATTGGGTACGCACACGCAATTTTAAATGTTGACGTAAATCATACAATGCTAGAAAGTGTAAGCATTTGTGGATTGGATAGATTGCAAATACAGCAATTACAAATAGCCAAAACAAACGATCTGTATAGTGCTCATCATTAAATAAATTAAATGTTACATAGGAAAGAGAGAATACAGTTAAAAAAGAAAATATAGCCATGATCATAATACGCGTTTTTCCGTAATGATGTTCAAGGTTTAATATTTTCCAACAATGCATGATTATCAACTCCGTAGTATGAATGGTCCTATCTAATGTAAATTGATTTTTGCTAGAATGCAAGAAAAAGGAGGTATCTCAGAAAAATTTCTGAAGTACCTCTTTTAGCATGTTTTATAGGCTTTAAGGCCATTAAGCTCAGATTACGAACAACCGACCCTAAAAGCCTATTATTTTCACTTTCATCCTTTTACAGTTGGACGTTCTTCTACCTTATCAAAGGACTCACGGAAGTGTTGGAAGGAACGCTCAAAAATGTCGATGAAGTCCTCACCGTATATATTGCGAATAACAGCCATAACGTCTAAAAATTCTGGGAAGCGACCGTATAGGTCTTTTAAAGCTAATGAGCCTTCTAGCACAGAATGATACGTATTATGATAATTACTATTCATTTCAACAATAAGTTCTGTACCTGTTTCTGTTAACTCAACATACGTATTACGCTTATCGTCATCCCGCTTTGAAAACTTAAGGAATCCACGTTCTTCTAATTTTTTAGAAAAATTAAATGCTGTAGAAACGTGCATAACCCCGAATTTTGCCACATCGGAAATTGAAGCCCCTTTTAAATGATACGAAATCCATAAAATATGATGTTCGTTAATATTTAAATCGTAGGGTTTAATCCATTGCTGCCAATCTTTTTCCACTGCTTTCCATAAGGCTTTTGATAATTGCGCAATTCTTTGACTATAAAGCATCGCTTCTTTTTGAGTGTATAATTCCTCTGACAAAGCCATCACCTACTGCTTTCTTTAACATTTTAAAAATATTATAGCAATAAAGGAAAAAAGTTTAAAGTTAGAAAAATTAAAAAATTGAAAAGTGGTTGAAAAATAACATTATATAGATTGAAATTGATAAAAATGCAGTTCATTTATCAATGTGCAAGGACTTTAGTCGCTAACTTTTTCTTGCGGTTTTTTCTTTTTTTCTGTAAATTGTGCAACGTTTTTCTCGATTTCGCTTATTGAATTCTGTAATGCTTCTATTTCTTGTTGTAAGTTATTTTTTGACGGCTCGATTTCTTCAGTAAATGTAGTAATAGTTTGTTTTAAATCATTTATTATTAGTGGTATATTATTTTTCATTTCATTTGTGAGTGAATTAACGGATTGTTTAACTGTGCCTGCTTGCTGTTTTACATCTAAAAGCTTGTCCTTTGTACTTGCAGCATTTGCTCGCAAATTAGCACGTAATTGTTGTCCTGATTGAGGAGTTGAAAAAAATACAGCGATTGTACCGCCGACAATCCCAGCTGCCAGTCCAAATAAAAATGGTTTTGCTTTCATTTTGAATACCTCATTTCTTTAATGATCATGTGTTACCTACTATTAAACCATGAAATGTACAAATACAAAAAGAAAAAAGAAACTAAACGAGTGATTTTGAATCACTGTTTAGTTTCCTTTGTAGATGAACATGCATTTTTATTAAATTGAAATAGCTGTTTGGAATTTAGAACGCTTCACTAATTTTGCAACTATAGGATAAATAATTGCAAAAGCAATAACATTAAATACTACAGCAGGTAATACAACGCCTACAAATAGAACAGCGAATGTTGCACCAACATTTGCATTGAAAACAAAAAGTGCGACTGCTAAAAAGACCGTTCCAGATAAAATTGTTCCTAAACCAACTAAACCAGCAGATACTGCGAAATTGCTTGCCAATTTTTTTAGCACCATTAAGACAGCTAAAAAGACAAAGCCTGTTACTGCTTTATCGATAATATTTGGAACAAGGCCAGCTGGAAATGTTGTAAACAATCCTGAAAGTACTCCTGTTGCTAAAGAAAGTAAGAACGTTTCTTTAAAAGTAGGGAACAATAAAATGCCAATAAACATCATTGTTAGCATGAAATCAGGTTTCATGCCATTTACCATACCTGGTGTGACCACGTAAAGGGTAGCACCAACACCAACTAAAAGGGCCATTAATACTAAATTCTTTGTATTCATTTCTAATCTCTCCTCGACTATGCTAATCTTTTTTGTCTCCTAACGTGTCCTCATGACCGTTAGCGAAACTTATTTGTGATTGTACGCTATAAATTTAAAAATTGCAACACACAATTCTGACAATTAAAGTGTCTCAATGTTAGCTTTAATGCTTTCAGCAACTTCAGTTAATTGCTCTGGTGTATATTTTTGTGTTTGCCAAATTAAGCCCAAGCCTTCTTTTTCATCGTAACGCGGAATAAAATGTAAGTGATAGTGGAAAACAGTTTGTCCAGCTGCAGCACCATTATTATTAATTGTATTAAGTCCGATTGGATTAAAAGCAGCTTTAATAGCATTTGCAATTTTCGGTGCTACTGCATATAAATTACGAGCTACATCCTCAGGCATTTCGAATAGATCCTTACAGTGATGTTTTGGAATTAATAGTGTATGACCTTTTGCAACGGGCGAAATGTCAGTAAATGCATAGACATGCTCGTCTTCATAAATTTTTGTGCTTGGAATAGATCCATCAATGATTTTGCAAAATAGGCAATCGCTCATTTGAAAATTCCTCCTTATTTTATATGTAAGTACATTCTATCATACTCATAACTGTATCATTTGCTAATTTTTGATAAAATATAAACTAGAAGAGGAGTGAGGGCATGACGGTATTAGAAGTACAACATGTGACAGGTGGTTATACAAGAAAGCCTGTTATTAAAGATTTATCATTTGCGATTGAAAAAGGAGAGCTTGTTGGCTTAATAGGCTTGAACGGCGCTGGGAAAAGTACAACGATTAAGCATATCATCGGAACAATGCTTCCGAAAGAAGGCGACATTCGTTTGAATGGTGTGACGTTAAAGGAAAATACGGACAAGTATCGTACAGCATTTTCCTATATTCCTGAAACACCTGTATTATACGATGAGCTAACATTACGTGAACATTTAGAATTGACCGCAATGGCTTACGGTCTAGATGAAGCAACACTCGCAGCTCGTTCAGAAATATTATTAAAAGAATTTCGAATGGAAAAGCGACTTAATTGGTTCCCTTCGCATTTCTCAAAGGGTATGCGTCAAAAGGTTATGATTATGTGTGCCTTTTTAGTCAATCCAAGTCTTTACATTATTGATGAGCCTTTTGTGGGGCTCGATCCACTTGGGATTCAATCATTGCTTGATCAGATGGATGAAAAGAAAAAAGAGGGCGCTTCTATATTAATGTCCACGCATATTTTATCGACCGCTGAAAAGCATTGTGACCGCATCATTTTATTGCATGAAGGACGTGTGCGAGCACAAGGAACAATGGAGGATTTACGCAACGCATTTGCGATGCCACATGCGACATTGGATGATTTATATATTGCAATGACAAAGGAGCGCGACCATGAAGAACTTGCGTGATGTATGGTCCTCTCGCTTCATGCACTATATAGGTGAAGTGCAAAAATATATGCGGTTTATTTTTACAGGGCATTTAGCGATTGTACTAGTATTTCTTATCGGAGCAGGGGGTTATCAATATAGTGAATGGCTGAAAGTTGTACAGTCTGATTTTCCAGCAGAGGTATTAATCGCAGTATTTGTAGGGATTTTACTAGCATTTAGTCGTCCAACTTCACTTTTGAGAGAGCCAGACCAAGTGTATTTATTACCTTTAGAATCAAAAATGTCGCAGTATTTCAAAAAGGCGTTAGCGTGGACGTTTTGGTCACAGGTGTGGGTTGTGGCAATTGTTTATATCGTTAGTATCCCTTTACTAAAGGCTGTTACTGAATTAACTACATTTGAAATTTGGTCAGTGTTCCTACTTATTATTATATTGAAGTATTTGAGCGTTCAGGGCGAATTTAGCTTTCGTTATAGTGAACGGGGTCAAATGATATGGGTGGACAGGCTAATTCGAGCTGTTATCTTTAGTGTTGCTGTGTACATGGGGCTTCATATGCAGCTTATTTTAGCGATTGTTGCTGCTGCAATTGGGTGTGTGTATATTGTAATATTTAGAAAAAAATGCACAGGTGAACCTGTCCCATACGAGCATTTCGTAAAGCTTGAACAAAACCGCATGATGAGCTTCTATCGTTTTGCTAATTATTTCACAGACGTTCCACATCTACGTGGTAGCATCCGTCGTCGAGGTTGGCTTGACTGGCTTTACAAATTTGTTCCATACAACAAGGATAATACTCAAAAATACTTGGTGTACCGTACATTCATCCGAACAGATGATCATTTTTATTTATGGTTCCGTTTAACAGTGATTTCAGCTGTTATTGCAGCCTTTGTAGATATACCAGTCGTTTCATGGATTGTTGCAGGTGCATTAAGCTTTGCTACAACTATACAATTAAAGTCGGCATTATTATCAAGTGGTGAGTTCCGCATGGACATGCTTTATCCTTTACCTGATGAAGCACGCAAGGTAGCAGTCAATCAAATTGTACGTCTTGCGATGATCACTCAAGCTATTATAGTTGGTCTATGTGGTATCACACAGCCAATGTTTTATGTAACTTTTATTATCATACTGATTGTAAGTGAATTGACTGCTAAGGTCTCAAAATCTTGATAATGAAATCAAAAGCTCATTTCTCCGATAAAAGAATTGGAGAAATGAGCTTTATTTTCTATTCTACTAATTGGTAGTCTAGTGCTGCTGTTAATAATACCTTTGCAGCAATGAGCATACCTTTTTCATCTATATCGAATTTTGGATGATGATGTGGTGCATATTCAGCTGGTCTGGCTCCAGTAAAGAAGAAAGTACCTGGTTTTTCTTCTAAGTAGTAAGCGAAATCTTCAGCCCCCATACTTGCTTTAACTTCCATAACATCGCAAATATCCTGTGCGATGTCACGCACAAATAGTGTTTCTTTCTCATGATTTACAACTGCGGGGTAGCCACGACGATAATTCAGTTCAATTGTACAATCATGCGCAATTTCTGTACCTTGGATAACCCGTTTAAACTCACGCTCCATCGTTTCACGAACATTCTTATCAAATGTTCGAATTGTACCATTTAAATAGGCTGTATCGGCAATAATATTGTCAGCATTAGATGCTACGAATGAACCAACTGATAAAACAGCCGATTCGATTGGGTCAACTCGACGTGCGACAAGTTGTTGTAAATTCATAACAAGCTGAGAGCCAATAACGATTGCATCCTTTGTTTGATCCGGATGAGCGCCGTGACCGCCTTGACCTTGAATTTTCATTTCAAAACTATCAACAGCAGCCATCGTTGGACCGACGCGGTAGCCAATCATGCCTGTTGGATGGTTAGAAGATAGATGTGTACCAAAAATAGCATCAACGCCATCCAAAGCTCCAGCCTGTACCATCCCAATCGCTCCTCCTGGATCAGCCTCTTCAGCATGCTGATGAATCAGTACATATTCTCCTGCTAATTCATCGCGCATTTCCCACAATAGCTTACCGACAATTAACAAAGTAGCTGTGTGACCATCGTGCCCGCAAGCATGCATAACGCCAGACACAGTTGATTTGTATGGTACGTCTTTTTCATCTTGTATAGGCAGTGCATCAAAGTCTGCTCGTAAGGCAATCGTTTTGCCAGTCTTGCTTCCTTTAATCCGTGCGATTAAACCGTAGCCACTGACATTAGCTTCAACCGGTACGCCTAGATTTTTATAAAATCGAATAATATAATTAGCGGTTTCTTGCTCCTGGAAGCTCAGCTCCGGATGCATATGTAGATGACGACGAATCGCCACCATTTCATCAAAATGGGCATCAATCTTTTCAAGTAAACGTTGGTTCACAGTAAAACCCCCTTAAACAGATTATCCTAGATTTTTATTAGTAACATAATAGTTTCACAAACTGGATAAACAGCGGTTCAGCACTTCTCATAAAAGAATATTCTTGGCAAGAGTAATGCATTCCCCGCGTTCTGGAGAATGCCCCCGGAAGGTCGGTGGATACCCGCGAATCCGGGGAGAATACCCGCGGAAGGGCAGCGAACACTCGCGAATCCAAGGAGAAAACCCGCGCCCCCGAGCAGAATACTCGCGGAAGAGCAGTGAATACCCGCGCACCTGGTGGATACTCGCGGAAGAGCAGTGAATACCCGCGAAACCGAGTAGAAAACCCGCGGAAGAACATCGAGTACCCCGCACCTGGTGGATACTCGCGGAAGAGAAGCGAATACTCGCGAATCCGGGGAGAATACTCGCGGAAGGGAAGCGAATACTCGCGAATCTGAGTGAAATACTCGCGGAAGAGCAGTGAATACCCGCGCCCCCGGAGAATACCCGCGGAAGAACATCGAGTACCCTGCACCTGGTGGATACTCGCGGAAGGGAAGCGAATACTCGCGAATCTGAGTGAAATACTCGCGGAAGAGCAGTGAATACCCGCGAAACCGAGTAGAAAACCCGCGGAAGAACATCGAGTACCCCGCACCTGGTGGATACTCGCGCACTCGAGCAGAATACTCGCGAATCTGAGTGAAATACTCGCGGAAGGGAAGCGAATACCCTCGCACCCGGGAGATACCCGTGGAAAGCAGTGAATCCCTGCACGCCCTAACTAATCTTCATTTTCTTCCTTTGGAGCAGCGCTATAGGTTGTGACATATGAAGCTGCTGAGAAAATATTTTGTTGATTCACACCTGTTGGTTCTTTTCGTTCAGCGTGTGCGGATGCAAAGGCCTTTGAGCTTTTCCATGCTTCAAACGAATGAGGGCCGTTCCATTGTGTCATGACAATGTATGTTTCACTATTTAATGGACGAAGTAGTCGAAATGCTACAAAGCCTGGCTCATCTTCTATAGCGCCTGCTCGATTTAAAAAGCGATGTTCAAAAACTGGTCGACCCTCATCTGTAACGGGAATATTGTTGAATACAAAGAAGCCGCGTTCTTCTAAATCATTTACTGAATCTAGCACTTCAAACTTACGAGGTGTGGCAAAGACTGATTTTCTTTCAGTTTCGTGTATAAGCACGGAGTTCCCTTCTCCATGTATTAAAATCATTGCCTCGTTTGGATATTTATTCTTAAGCTGTTCTAAAAAATCACCTGTACCAGAAGTTAAATAAATATACATAAAATTGACCTCCTTATGAATTTTCGTAATATAGCGTGATTATCTCCATTTAAGTGGAAGTCTAAAGCTTTGTCAAAAAAGAAATGTCTTAGAAAGAACAATTTTATGACATTTCACTATGAAAACTATACAATAACAGAGGAAGCGTTTACTATTGAAAACGGATATCAATAATAACGGAATAAACAAGAGAATTTTACGATATGAATTTTATTGAGGGGAAGGAACTATTCATGACAACTTTTAATGATACTCTTCTACGTGCTGCACGAGGAGAAAGAACTGAGCATACACCAGTATGGTATATGCGACAAGCAGGACGCTCTCAGCCAGAATATCGTGCGATTAAAGAAAAGTATTCTTTAGAGGAAATTACACTTCAACCTGAGCTTTGTGCATATGTAACGCGATTACCAGTAGAAAATTACAATGTTGATGCGGCAATTTTATACAAAGATATAGTAACTCCACTCCCTGGTATTGGGGTAGATGTGAAAATCAAAGCAGGCGTAGGTCCTGTAATTTCAAATCCTATTCGCTCAGTCGCTGATATAGAAAAATTAGGCGAATTTAATGCGAAAGAACATACACCATACGTTTTAGAGACGATAAAAATGTTAACAGAGGAACAACTAAATGTACCTTTAATCTGCTTTGCAGGTGCGCCATTCACCCTTGCAAGCTATATGATTGAAGGTGGTCCTTCAAGAAATTATAATAAAACAAAGTCATTTATGGTATCAGAGCCTCAAGCTTGGTTTGCATTAATGGACAAATTAGCTGACATGATTATTTCTGATGTTTCTGCCCAAGTCGAAGCGGGAGCAAAAGCTATCCAAATATTTGACTCTTGGGTAGGTGCTTTAAATGTTGAAGACTATCGTGTTTTCATTAAACCGATTATGACACGTATTTTTGCTGAGCTGAAAAAAGAAAATGTGCCACTTATTCAGTTTGGCGTCGGTGCAAGTCATTTAGCGAAAGAATGGAATGATTTACCGATTGATGTAGTTGGCTTAGATTGGCGTTTACCAATTAAAGAAGCGCGTGCAAACGGTATAACTAAACCAGTACAAGGCAATTTAGATCCATCACTATTACTTGCTGACTGGTCAATTATTGAAAAACGCACGAAAGATATTATCGATCAAGGTTTAGAAATGCCAGGACATATTTTTAACTTAGGTCATGGTGTCTTCCCAGAGGTTGACCCAGAAGTGTTAAAACGTTTAACAGCTCTTATTCATGAGTATAGTGCTCAACAAATCCAAGCACGTTCTTAATATAGATATGAACAAGAATATTTTCTTTTCTATGAATGACATCTCGATTTCATCGTAGAAAGGGTGCTGTCCAACCTAATGAATTGGACAGCTTCTTTTTGTCACATACTATAATTAAAGATATATTTAACTATTATTTAGAGGTGAAAAGGTAATGAAAGAAGTTAAAGGCTTATTAGTTATGGCATACGGAACACCCTATAAAGAAGAAGACATCGAACCTTACTATACGCATATTCGCCACGGTCGCAAACCAACAGAAGAGCATTTAGAAGATTTACGCAGTCGTTATGAAGCAATCGGTGGTTTATCGCCACTTGCTGCTGCTACTAAAGCGCAGGCTGAAGCTTTATGTGCACGTTTAAATGAAGTACAAGATAACGTGGAATATAAATTATTTATCGGATTAAAGCATATCCACCCATTCATTGAAGATGCTGTAGAAGGAATGGTAGCGGAAGGTATTAAAGAAGCGGTTTCTATCGTATTAGCTCCTCACTTCTCAACGTTCTCTATTAAATCATATAATGGTCGTGCAACAGAAGCGGCTGGAGATCGATTAACAATTACTTCTGTAGAATCTTGGTATGATGAGCCGAAGTTCATTGAGTATTGGAAAATGAAAGTGAATGAAACATTTAATGCAATGTCTGAAGGAGAACGTGAAAAAGCATGTTTAATCGTGTCTGCACATTCACTTCCAGAGAAAATTAAAGAGCTAGGCGATCCATATGAAGATCAATTAATTGAGACAGCTCGATTAATTAAAGAAGCGACAGGTGTAAACAATGTAGAAGTTGGCTGGCAGTCAGCAGGTCAAACACCTGAGCCATGGATCGGTCCAGATGTTCAGGACTTAACGCGTGAACTTTACGAGCAAAAGGGCTTCCGTTCATTCGTATATACACCAGTTGGCTTTGTAACAGAACATTTAGAAGTTTTATATGACAACGATTATGAATGTAAAGTTGTTTGTGATGAACTTGGCGCGAAATATTATCGTCCAGCAATGCCAAATACACACCCGTTATTTATTGATGCAATGGTTGATGCCATTCATAAAAAATTAAGCTAAGCGAAAAGAAAGTGATGATGTTGGTGACTCAAAAAAGACGAAAGGTAGTTGTTGTAGGCGGTGGCATTACTGGCCTCACAGCTGCGTTCTATTTGCAAAAAGAAGCAAGCGCAAAAGAATTGCCGTTAGATATCGTACTTGTCGAGTCGTCATTACGTCTTGGCGGAAAAATACAAACACTGAGAAAAGATGGCTTTATTATCGAGCGCGGTCCAGAATCTTTTTTTGATCGTGAGAACTATGTATATGCTTTGGCAAAGGATTTAGGCATTGAACAGGAAATGATTACAAGCAATACAGGACCGACTTATGTTGCCGTTGGTAGTCAATTGTATCCAATCCCGAGCAGTCTTTTGTCTGGAGCAACACCACATGTCTCGTCATTTATTACATCAGGTTTGTTTTCACTTAGCGGGAAAGTTCGTGCGGCGGGGGATTTTTTCATCCCTCGGTCTGCACAGAACGATGACCAACCATTAGGGCAATTTTTTAGAAGAAGATTCGGTGCTGAAATTGTAGAAAATCTAGTAGAGCCATTACTTGCAGGAACATTTGCTGGTGATATTGAGCAGTTAAGCATGCGCTCAACATTCCCACAGCTCTATGGATTAGAGCAAAAATATCGTAGTCTACTGATTGGTATGAAAAAGTCTGGTGCGAATTTTTTAAGTAACAAGCTCAATACGAAAGATAAGGGGATTTTTCAAACATTTAATAATGGTCTTGAGTCACTTATCGAAAAACTTGAAGAATCACTACTTCCAGGGACAGTTATGAAGGGTGTTAAAGTTGAGGAAATTGAACATGGTAAGGATGGTACAGTCCAAGTTGTGTTAAACAATTTTACACAATTAAAAGCAGATGCTGTTATTATTGCTACACCATTTAATGTAGCAAGAAAAATGTTCAGTAAACACCAGCTATTAAATGAATTGAGTACGATGAAGGCAGCAACTATTGCTACTGTGACAATGGCATTTAAAAAAGATCAGTTAGGTGATCTAGATGCGTTATCATTTTTTGTCTCCCGAAATAGTGATTTTTCAATAACTTCTTGTACTTGGATTAACCGCAAATGGCCAGGCACAACACCAGATAATTATGTGCTGTTACGCAGTTATATTGGCCGAGTCGGTGACGAGGCAATTGTAGCGTTATCTGATACAGAAATTGAAAAGACTGTATTGCAGGATTTAATGAAAACAATTGGTGTAAATGGAGAACCGTTAATGACTGTAGTTTCCCGCTGGAAAAATGCTATGCCACAGTATACGGTAGGACATGAAACGAAGGTAGAGCGAGTAAAACAAGAATTACGTGAGCATTTTCCGACTGTTAAGCTCTCCGGGAGTTCCTTCGAAGGAATATCAATACCTGAGTGCGTTGAGCAAGGTAAAAATATTGCTGACGAAACATTAAAGGAAATGTTTGGCAATTTTTAAGGATAAATGGTTATCAGTAAGTAGTACAAACTTGAAGATCAATGTTTGTACTACTTTTTTATTTTGAAATTTGATAGGACAAAGTACAAATTGCACAAGTTAGATAACTCAAATTAAAAACTGGGAAAGTAAGTTTCTACTTTCCCAGTAAAGATCTTAATGCTATGAAATTCGGTGACATGACCATACAATACCGCCGGAGTTAGCTCCTCCAAGAGTAAGTCCTAACGTTAAACCGTTAGCATTGTAGAATAAATCAATAACATCACCTGCATTTAAATCGGCTTCCCCAGCTAATGTTACTGTCCCATTACCAAGGACAGCACGTAAGGTTAACAGGGTTACAGCTATATTTAATACAGGGAATAAACCACTTATTAAATCTGTGGTAGTGTTTTGGCGAATAGCAAATGATGGATTGATACCGGCACCTAAGCTTATGGTAATCGCTGCAGTAGTTGAGTAGTTGATTGTAGCTTCAAAAGCATATCTTCCAGTCGTTGGAACAGTGAAAATTCCGGTCGTTGGATTGAATGCTGGCGTTGTGAAATATGGAGCTGCAACACTCCAGTTAGTAATTGTGGTAGAAGCACTTACTGTTAAAGCATTAGCAAATGCTGAGAAACCTTCTGTAAATGCTGGTCCGGTAGAGCCGGTAACACCAGTGAAACCAGTAACACCAGTAGCCCCAGTAGCCCCAGTAGCCCCAGTAGCCCCAGTAGCCCCAGTAGCCCCAGTAGCCCCAGTAGCCCCAGTAGCCCCAGTAGCCCCAGTAG
>NZ_JBLLLQ010000007.1:124153-166628 GCF_047737915.1 Lysinibacillus sp. NPDC056185 | reverse complement strand
CAGTAGCCCCAGTAGCCCCAGTAGCCCCAGTAGCCCCAGTAGCCCCAGTAGCCCCAGTAGCCCCAGTAGCCCCAGTAGCCCCAGTAGCCCCAGTAGAACCGGTAGCGCCAGTAGAACCAGTAGAACCAGTAGCCCCAGTAGCCCCAGTAGAACCAGTAGAACCAGTAGCGCCAGTGTCACCAATAGCTCCAGTAGCCCCAGTCACACCAGTAGAACCGGTAACTCCGGTAGCTCCAGTAGCCCCAGTCGCACCAGCAGAACCTGTAGCCCCAGTAGCCCCGGTAGCGCCAGTAGGACCAGTTTTTCCAGTAGGTTTAACAGGGAAAATAGGACAGCTTTGAGCGGCGCAAGGATTACAACAACATGGGAATGTATTACATTTACTGCAAACTCTTTCTTTAAAATTTCCAAATTGCATTGTTTCACCTCCTCTCTCAAATATCGTATTCATAGAGAGAGAAGATGAAATAGACAGTTAACTCCTTGGCTTTTCTAAAAATATCGATAGCGGAAAAAGTATTTTTAATCAATGTATAGTTAAAACCTAATACTAGAATTAAGAAATTACTTCAATGTACTAATCCATTACTATAGAAGAGATTAAGATTATTCATTACCCTTTTTTAAAATACGATCAAAATATGTTTTATTGTGCAGTATTTTTTCATCATTTGGTAAAAAGGATCTGGCTAATTCATTATGCGCGTTGGCAGTTTCATATTGTTGTAACCGATCAAAGAGGACACAAAGTTGTAAGTGGGGTAACCATGTCGTAAAGGTTTTGTTTTGAAAAGGAGCGTTAGGATTTTGCTTGATGACAAGCGCTTGCTCATACCAAAATATTGCTTCATAATTTCTGGCTTGTTCCATAAAATGAAAACCAAGTCTACAACACGCTTCTGGACGTGGAATATCGTATTCAAAGCTTCTTAGAATGGAGCTCAGATTATTTTCTGGATCATTTAAATGAGAATAACAATCTGCTAATTTGAAACAGGCTCGAACATTATCTTCTACCCAGCCTAATTTAGAAGTTAAAAATGTCTCATAGTAAAATATTGCATCCTCAAATTGTCCGTGATCCAGTAATTCATTTGCGTAATAAAATGTATCTCGTGGAGAGAGCTGTTCTCCTGAGTCAACTAACTGCTTATAGATGTTAATATTCCGCGAATGATCGTGATTAAGTGGTAAATGACTGACAGCGATATTACTATCCAATAGATTTCCACCGACTTCTAAATATTCGTGTACAGCACCTATCCATTGGAATTGTTTATTTCTTCTTACTAAGCGATATCTTTTTAATAGAGAACTTACATTTCCTTCATTATCAAAGCTTAAATTATAATTCATAGAAATAGCATCTATATCAAGGGGCAAGGATTCTTTTAGTGCTTTCAATTTTTCCTGATCCTCTTCTAATAAAACGTCGTCTGCATCTAGCCATAAAATGTACTCCTTTGTTGCTTGTTGGAATGAAAAATTTCTTGCAGCTGCAAAATGATGAATCCACTCAAAATCAAAAATACGATCTGTAAACTCATTAACAATTTGCTTCGTATTGTCGGTAGAGCCAGTATCGATGATATTAATCTCATCGACTAAGTCTTTTACAGATGCTAGACATCTACCGATGACATCTTCTTCATTTTTCACAATCATACATAAGCTAATGGACACCATAACGTTGATTCCTCCTAACCATAATCTATGTAGTATATGTGCTACTATAATTTTGGATTGGATAAATGCTCGTAAATGTAGCATTACATAATAATAACTGTGAAATTTGCTTGTTTTCTTTGTCATAAATTTACCTCTCAAGTTTCACGTGAATTTCACAATTGTGAAGTATAGTTAAGAAACAGAGGTGATGATGTTGAAAAAATGGGCATTCTTCATTTTTTCTTTAGTACAGCTTGTATTGCTAGTAGGGTGTACGGAGAAATCGTTTGAGCCTATTGAACGCGATCAGAATTTTATTGCATCCTTAAATATACAAGAGCCTTCTCTAGATTTTATAGATGAACAAGGTGATGTGATAGCAACATGGTTATTAGATAAAGCTTACTCAGGGGCAGTACTCCTCGGAAATGATCGTGTGTTATTGTATGGTCATCAATTAAATGAAATTGACGTCTATACATTATCAACCGGAAAGAAGCTCTATTCTAAAAAAGTACAGCTTGGTTCAACGAATGCGTATTATGCTGAAAATAGAAAACAGTTTTTTATTACGAATAGCAAAACGAATACAGTGACAAGCTTTGATGAAGAGGGCAACGAACTAGCAACACAGAAGATTGGTAATTATCCTATGTCAATGGCAGCCTATAAAGATAAGCTATATGTGATTAATTATAAAGATACGAAATTATCGGTGTTAAATATTGAGAATCTAGAAATTGAACAAGAGTGGCCGATTCAAAAATCATCACATGGAATAGCAATTCTTGAAGAGAAAAATGAACTATGGATTGGTGGCCATGGAGAAGGAAGTAAACCGAATAGCTCTGTTAAAAAATATGATCTTATAACAGGCATCAAACATGGGGAGATAGCAATGCCTTTAATGCCTGTTGGATTAACCAAAACAAAGGATGCTGTTCTCGTTGTTAGTCATGGCCGTAATGAATTATATGTTGCCGACTTTGATGGAAATGTGAAATGGCAGCAAGAGGTAGGAGCTAATCCGTTTGTCGTAAATCAGTTTAAAGATTATATTGTTGTCGCTGGTTATGATGACCATACTTTGTATTTCATAAAAGAAGGTCAGGTGAAAAAAACAGTTGATGTGGGGAAAGGTGCATTTCAATTGTTAGTGAGGGAGGAATAAATGTGACAACTGTATTAATTGTTGATGATGAGCAAGATATGCGTAATTTAATAGAAATGATGCTCCATAATGCAAAAATTGAGACCGTAACAGCAGCGAGTGGTACAGAAGCCTACGATATGATCGTGCGCGAAAAAATCGATTTAGTTCTACTTGATGTGATGATGCCACACGAAGATGGCTTTGCGGTTTGTCAAAGTATACGTGCGATGTCGAATATACCAATTATTTTCCTGACAGCACGTGATGCAAATGAGGATAAGGTTAAAGGCTTAACAATTGGCGGAGATGATTATATTGTAAAACCCTTTACAAATGATGAACTAGTTGCTCGAATCCATGCTGTGCTAAGAAGAAGTGGCACTAATATTGAAGACTTGCAGCAAAAATATGTGATACTTGGACCTATTAAAATAGATGAGATTGCACGAAAAGTATCTGTAGATGGAAAGAGTGTCCCGCTTACTTTAAAGGAATTTGAACTATTACATTTATTTATGAATAACCCTGGAAATGCTTATACTAGGGAGCAATTACTAGAACGTATTTGGGATATTGATTATGTAGGGGGAACAAGAACTGTGGACACTCATATAAAAACCTTACGTATAAAGCTTGGAAAGGAAGCGGCGGGGCATATTCAAACCGTCTGGGGAGTGGGCTATCGCTTTGATCCTGGCGAATGAAAAAGATTTCAACACGCATTTGGCTATTAATCTTTGCATTTTTGATCATTACCGTTGTCTTTATGTATGTCCTGACTGATTATCTATATGAAAGACTTTATGTAGAAGACACGGAAGAGATGATGGTAGAAGTAGGGACAAAGCTACAAACGATGTATACCGGTAGTAAGGTAACGGATGAATTTATTGCAGATATTGAACAGTATGCTAATTATTCGAATTTGAATATCTTTGCAGTAAGAAATCCGCGAGAACTAAGTGCCTGTGTGCCGTTTGATATTGATTTCGAGACATTAATTGGTCCAGAAGAGCGACAGCAATTACTTGCGGGTGAATATGTACAAAAAATAGGATATGAACCCCGATTTGATAGACAGCTAATTTCGGTAGTACTTCCGCTAGTGGATCAAAATAGGCTTGAAGGAATTATTTATATATACTTCCCTCTAGCAAAAATTAGTGAGTTAGCGAATAATGAAGTCATTTTCTTATTTGTCAGTGCCTTTATATTTTTACTTGTTATCAGCTATTTAATTTATAAGGGAATTCGTCATATTATGCGACCATTAAGTAATTTACAAAGAGCTGTTGAGCAAATGTCATACGGAAACTATGGGACGCGTGTGCCAGTTCATTCGAAAGATGAAATCGGAAGGCTATCGAGCACCTTTAATCAAATGGCAGAGGCGATCCAACAAGAGGACGAGGCTCAAAAAACGTTTTTGGCGACAGTTTCACATGAATTACGGACACCCATTAGCTATGTAAAAGGCTATAGCGAAGCAATGCAGAATGGTATTATTCCAGAACATCAAAAAGAGGAAACGATCCAGCTCATTGTACGTGAGGCAAATCGTATGGAACGTTTAACGAATGAATTGCTTCAACTTGCTCGTATGGAAAATGAACAAGCAGAAATTACTTTATATCCAATCCCTCTTGCCGAAACATTACGTGAGGTTCAAAAAATATTAACTCATCAGGCAGAGAAGAAGAGCATTGCACTCCATTTAGATGCTGATGATGCATTAATCATCAAAGCGGATGAAGTAAAGTTGAAACAAATTTTTATTAATATTATTGAAAATGCCATTAATTACTCGTATGAACAGTCAAAGGTTGAAATTACTGCCTTAGAGAATAATGCTAGTGCACAAATTATCATTAAGGATTATGGAATGGGTATTCCTCAAGAGGATTTATTGCATGTAACGGAGCGCTTTTATCGTGTTAACAAAGCGCGGAGCCGAGCAGATGGTGGCAGTGGATTAGGCTTGTCGATTGTAGAACAATTGCTGAAGCAGTTACATGGCAAGATAGAGATTGAAAGTGAAGTTGAAAAAGGCACAGTTGTAAAAATTACATTGCCGTTAATGGAGGAATAAAACATGAAAAAATGGTTATTAGCATTAGTCGCAGTACCTGCATTATTAGTAGGTTGCGGAGAAAAGAAAGAGTCAGCAGCTTTACCAGAGCCTGAGATAGCTCAAATACCAGAAGTTGAAATTTTAACACCGAAAGAAGTAGCAATCAATGAAACAATTGATCTTGCTGCGCAGGTTGTAGAAGGTGGCAAAAAAGTTGATGACGCAGTTGTACAATTTGAGGTTTGGGAATCTGGTAAACGTGATCAAGGGCAAATGATGGACGGTAAATTAGAGAAAGATGGCGTTTATAAAGCGACGACTACATTTGACCACGATGGGGTATATTATATGTATGCTCATACTACTTCAGGCAGTGGTGTTCATAGTATGCCGAAGCAACAAATTACTGCCGGTAGTCCTGATATGACGAACGTTTTACCAGAGGATGAAAAAGCAAATAATAACAGTATGGATCATAGCATGATGAATCACGGTAATGATACTTCTGAGCATAGTGATCATGAAAAAAGTGAAAAAAATCACAATTAATGCTTGCATAATTTTTAAAATAGGAATATGATAATGACCAGATGACCGAAATGGTTTTCTGGTCATTATCATTTTCGTGTACAAAGGCATGTACAAAACAGAACAGGAAAGGATGTTACTAATGGATCGTAGGCAGGAAATTCTTGAAGCAGCTGCAAAATCCTTTACATTGTTTGGTTACAAGGCCACAACAATGGAGCAAGTGGCTAAAATCGCCAATGTCGGTAAAGGGACGATTTACACATTCTTTGCAAATAAAGAAATTTTATTTCAAGAGATAGCTATGTCACTTGTACGAGAAATGCAAGCAGAAGCAGATGCAGTGTTGGATGCATCAGCGAGCTTTATGGACAATGCACATAATGCTTTAATGAAAATGCTACAGTTCCGTGAAAAACATCTTTTATTTGCGAAGTTATTAGAGGAAGAAAAGGAGCTACGAACGCCAGCAGTTAAACAAGTTTTAGCTCGCATTGAAACTGAAATTTTATCCTACGTTACGGAATTAATTCAAAGACGTATCGATAAAGGAGAAGTTAGAGATTGTGATGCAGAACTAGTAAGCTTTCTATTGTTAAAGGCGTATCTAGCGTTTGTCGTTGATTGGCATGAGCTACATGGCGACATTATTCCTGAAGAAAAGATCTTAAATCTTTTCAAGGAAACAATCTTCCGTGGGCTAATTTTAACTTGATTTGGCTTAGTTAAAAGGTGAATCAATGACAGTCTAGTGAGGATTTAGATTTTTTTTTGAATAAAAATGACCGACTGACGTTTTCGGTCAAAAATTATAGGAGTGAAGAAAACTTATGATTAAAGCTGAGTGGCTGAAAATCTTTAAAACAAGAAAAATGCTTGTTTCAATAATCGCTGTATTATTTATCCCAGTCATGTATGCCGGTATGTTTTTATGGGCATTCTGGGATCCGTATGAAGGTCTTCCGAACTTGCCAGTAGCTGTTGTCAATGAAGATAAGGGCGCTGAAATGGAAGGAGTTAAATTAGATTTAGGGAACGATTTAGTCGATAAGCTTGTCGAGAGTAACGAGTTTAAGTTTATTGACGTTTCCAAAGAAGAAGCTGAAAAAGGCTTACATGGCCGTGATTACTATATGATTCTAGAAATTCCAACAAATTTCTCTGAGCACGCAACTACTTTATTAGATGACAAACCTTCTAAACTAGTTATGAATTATATTCCGAATGAAGGATTGAACTTCCTTGGTGCACAAATTGGTGAAACAGCAATGGACCGTGTACGTGCGGAAGTAAATTCACAAGTTTCAGCAACTTATGCTGAAAAGTTATTTGATTCTATTACAACTCTTGGAGATGGCTTTACAGAGGCTGCTGATGGCTCGAATAAGCTAGATGAAGGTGCTAAAACTTTAGCTGATGGTACAAAGGATTTAAAAGGTTATCTTGAGCAACTAGCATCAAGTACAGTTGAATTGTCAAATGGTGCAGATAAAATTACTAAAGGTGCTGGAGACGCTGCAAAAGGTGCAAATGACTTAACTACTGGTCTAGTAAAAATACAAGACGGCGCTGGACAGTTACAACAAGGTGCACAGCAAGCAGCATCTGGAGCAACAACACTTGAGCAAGGTGTATCACAATATACACAGGGTGTAGCAAAGGTTCAATCAGGTTTAGCTACAATTAGCGATAAACAAAAACAAATTAGTGCAGGTGCAGCTTCAATTGCTGAAAATGCAGGCGCATTAAATGGTGCAGCAGGCCAATTAACAGCGGGTTCTGCAAAAGTAGCAGAAGGCATCACAGCTTTATCTAATCAATTACAAGGCATGATGGCTTCATTGCCTGAAGAGCAAGCGGCAGTATTAAAACAAACATTAGCAGAGCTACAAGCAGGAAGTGCAAGCGTGCATAATGGCTTAGGTTCTTTAACTGCTGGTACAGAAAAATTACAAGCTGGTGCTAATCAAGTAAGTTCTGGTGCATCACAAATTGCAGCAGGTCAATCACAAGTGTTAGCAGGTGCTAATGAGTTAACATCAAAAAGTGGTGCGTTAGTCCAAGGAGCAAAAGGTCTTCAAGCTGGTAATGCAACACTTGCTCAAAAATTAGGTGAATTAAATGCTGGTGTTAAGACAGCCGTAACAGGTTCTAAAACATTGGCTTCAGGTTTAAATGAGCTAGCGAGTGGTTCAACAACATTAAATCAAGGTACATCAACACTTGCCTCTAAATCAGGTGAATTAGCAGAAGGTTCTAAAACGCTTGCTGATGGTACTACTGAACTTGTAGATGGTACATCAACTTTATCTAGCAAACTAGGTGAAGCAAGTGAAAAAGCAAAAGAAGTTCATGCAAGCAAAGACACATATGATATGGTAGGTAGCCCGGTTGAGGTTGATAAAGAATCTGTAAACCATGTACCTAACTATGGTACAGGTTTCTCACCATACTTTATTTCTCTTGGTTTATTCGTTGGTGCGTTATTAATCTCTATCGTTTTCCCACTTGTGGAACCAGCGATTCGTCCAAAAAATGGAGCAACTTGGTTTGCAAGTAAAGTCTCAGTTTTAGCAATAGTCGGCTTAATTCAAACTATATTAACAGTGGTTATTGTAA
Source organism: Lysinibacillus sp. NPDC056185 (assembly GCF_047737915.1). Taxonomy (NCBI): domain Bacteria; kingdom Bacillati; phylum Bacillota; class Bacilli; order Caryophanales; family Bacillaceae; genus Lysinibacillus; species Lysinibacillus sp. NPDC056185. Next base: position 158,589 of record NZ_JBLLLQ010000007.1, on the reverse strand, counting down.
AATGGAGCTTAGGCCTTGAAGTAGACAATTTTGGATACTTCTTCCTAACAGCATTATTAACAAGTTATGTTTTCTTAGCTTTAATTCAAATGTTAGTATCTATTTTCGGTGATCCAGGACGCTTCATGGCGATTGTTGTATTAATTTTACAACTTACAACAAGTGCGGGTACATTCCCACTTGAGTTAATCCCATCACCATTACAAGTATTTAATAAACTATTACCAATGACATATACTGTTTCAGCATTTAAAGCTAGTATTTCAACTGGTGATACATCATACTTAATGCAAAACTACGGAGTTCTAGCAGGCTTCCTAGTAGCATTCTTAGCTATTACTTTCGGTTATTTCATGTTACTACACACAAAACGTTACTCAAAAGTAGCTGAAGAAAACTAAAAATAGGAATTTTTTACACCCACCAATATTGGTGGGTGTTTTTTGTGGTTGAATGATTGCTTTAAATAGGGAGGAGGAAGAGCTGCCAAAAACTGATCAGGTAGAGAAGAAAACTGCTCGGGTATCTTTGAAAACTGATCAGGTAGAGAGAAGAACTGCTCGGGTATCTTTGAAAACTGATCAGGTAGAGAATAAAACTGCTCGGGTATCGCCGAAAACTGCTCAGGTAGAGAATAGAGCTGCTCAGGTATCTTTGAAAACTGATCAGGTAGAGAATAAAACTGCTCGGGTATCTTTAAAAACTGATCAGGTAGAGAATAAAACTGCTCGGGTATCTTTGAAAACTGATCAGGTAGAGAATAAAACTGCTCGGGTATCCCCGCAAACTGATCAGGTAGAGAGAAGAACAGCTCGGGTATCCCCGCAAACTGATCAGGTAGAGAGAAGAACAGCTCGGGTATCCCCGCAAACTGATCAGGTAGAGAATAGAACTGCTCGGGTACGGGTGAAAATCGCTCCATTACCAAAAAGAACTGCTCGGCTCCAACGGAAAATCGCTCATATGCAACAAAATCACACAAAAAACAACAGCCGATATGAGCGTATCAGCTGCTGTTTTGTAAGTGTAAGAGATTTAATTAAGGGTTCATCAAAATATGATGAGGGTTGTCATTATTAGTACGTGTGGGGCACGTATATGACTACTTCACAGAATAGGCAAATGCTTATAGGTGGTTACAGTTTTCACAAGTGTTGCTGTAGCATTCACTTTGTTCTTCAATTTTTTCACCGCATTCTGTGCATTGCTTTGCAGGTAGGTTCTTGAAAAATTCAACTACATTTTCTAACATTGTGGACTCCTCCTTTAAGTTCATCTGTACTATTACTGTTTTGATATTTCCTAGTGTATTATAACAGAAGCGTTTCGTCAACACAAAATGCCTAATTTACGATAAAATAAATATGGATATTTTGTGAAGGAGGAAACGTAATTTATGATATTCGTTGATAATAAAGGGATTCATGATCCACGCATTAACCTTGCCATTGAGGAGTATTTATTAAAAACGATGGATGTTGAGAAGGAGCCAGTGCTACTTTTTTACATTAATCAGCCTTCAATCATCATTGGTAAAAATCAAAATACTATCGAAGAGATTAATACAGATTATGTAGAGGATAATGGCATTATCGTTGTGCGACGTCTTTCTGGTGGGGGCGCGGTGTATCATGATTTAGGGAATCTTAACTACAGTTTTATCACTAAAGACGATGGCGATAGTTTTATGAATTATAAAAAATTCACTCAGCCTGTTGTAGATGCACTTGCAAAAATGGGCGTTCATGCTGAGCTTTCAGGCCGCAACGATATTTTAGCGGAAGGACGTAAAGTTTCTGGGAATGCACAGTTTTCTACAAAGGGCCGTATGTTTAGCCACGGTACTTTAATGTTTGATACAGAAATTGATGCTGTTGTATCCGCATTGAAGGTGAAGAAAGATAAAATTGAATCAAAGGGCATTAAATCGATTCGTTCACGAGTAGCTAATATTTCAGAGTTCTTAAAGGACAAGATGACAGTCGAAGAATTCCGCCTAGAAATTTTAAAATCCATTTTCGGTGGTGAAGAAAATATTCGCTATTATGAGTTAACGGAGGAAGATTGGGCAAATATCCATAAGCTATCTGCTGAGCGTTATCAAACATGGGAATGGAACTATGGGAAATCACCACGCTTTAACATTCAAAAAACACATCGTTTCCCAACAGGAGGCATTGATATTCGCTTAGAGGTGAATCATGGAGTTATTGAAGAAGCGCATATTTTTGGTGATTTCTTCGGCGTGGGCGACATGGCTGATGTTGAACAACGATTAGTTGGGACAAACTATGATCGAACTGCAATTGCTGAGGCGTTAACAAATATTGATATTCCAACATACTTTGGTGGAATTACGACAGAAGAGTTTTTACAATTAATTTATTAAGAAAAGCTTGTGTAGAAATTGGCAAATGTCCTTATTGAGGATTTTAAGTTGATCTTCGTTCTGGCTAGGCGACATAATAAAGTAAAAGGGTTCACACACAGTTTTGTGTATGAATCCTTTTTTTGTTCTTTGGAAGGTGGAAGTCGGTAAAAATTAAAAGTTGGGTGATAAAACGAGAAAGTTAGTAGATAAAATTCAAAAGTTGGACGATAAACGTAAAAGTGTTCCGATAAACAAAGTTGGATGACATTTTGTTAAAACGCATGTCATGCGGATAAGTTGATTGGTATGGAAGCTCGGTAACTCCTTGGATAACGCCTTCGTGCCCAACATCGTGCCACTACGCTTTCGTGCAAAAAACATCTGTTGGCCCGGGACCTGCAACGAAGCAGATGTTTTCTGTGCGAAAGCGAAGCAACAGGAACAAAAAAGCAGCTCATCGTACACCCTAGGAAAGCGCCTAGCCGGAACGGAAATCAGCCCCCACGTTATGGTGATACCCCTTATTAAGGCAGAGGCATTTTGAGACAAATATTTCTAGCTAATAATTCGTGTTAACTTTTGCTACAAAAGGTTTGCTGACAGTTATGTCATCGAACCTTTTTTTGATACAATATAGGATAGAAAGGAGTGTTGGTATGGAGAAGCATCGAATATTTATTGTCGAAGATGATGTAAAGATTGCGTCATTGCTCGCAGAAACGCTTAGAAAATATCAATACGAAGTTGAAACGATCAAAGAATTTGATCATCTCGTTGAAGAATTTACAGCATTTAATCCACATATGGTGTTGCTTGATATAAATTTACCTTCGTACGATGGCTACTATTGGTGTCGCCAACTACGTCAACATACAACTTGTCCAATTATTTTCATTTCCGCTCGTTCTGGCGAAATGGATCAAATTTTTGCGCTAGAAAATGGGGGCGACGATTTCATTACGAAGCCATTTAATTATGAAATTGTACTGGCTAAAATCCGTAGTCACTTGCGTCGTACATATGGTGAATATGCGGCAAGACAAGAGGAGCGGACGATTAAACAAGGACAGCTTATTCTTCATTTAGAAAGAATGGAGCTTCATAAAAATGATTTAGAGATTCCACTTCAGAAAAAAGAATGTATCATTTTAGAATTGTTAATGGGGAATGCTCCAAAAGTAGTGACACGTGAGCAACTGTTAGAAGAGCTTTGGGACGATCAGGCATTTGTTGATGAGAATACGCTGAACGTCAATATGACACGAGTGCGGAAAAAGTTGGCTGATTATCATATTGCGTCTTCTATTGAAACGGTACGCGGAGCAGGCTATCGCTTTATTTTAAATGCAGGTGAGTTATAGTGGGCTGGAAATTATTTTTGCGTGATTACGCATCGTTCATTGTATTCCAGATCATATTAGTCGGCTTCATCATGGTCTTATATTGGTTGGACGGCTTTCGAAATGTTGACACTGCTATTTATTCCTTCTGTATTAGTTTAGTGTTGTTAGCCTCGTTTTTACTTATCCGTTATTTAATGCGCCAACGTTATTTATTAAAAATATCACAGCTTCCTAAAACAATGGAGGATGTGTTACAAAAAAATGCTAAAACACCTGAGGCGATGAAGGCTGAGCAATATATGCATGAACTATATCGACTATATAAGCATGAGCTTCAAGCATTATATGCAGGCCAAAAACGACATGATCAGTTTATTAATCAATGGGTGCATCAGATGAAAACGCCAATTTCTGTTATTGAGCTTTTATTGCAGGATGAACGTCCTCTTGATAAAAAGAATGTGCAGGAGGAAATTGACCGCTTACGAAGAGGCTTGGATATGGTGTTGGTGAATGCTCGATTAGAAAATTTTGAAGAGGATATGCAAGTAGAACAGGTTGCTTTAAAAACGATTGTGACTGCAACTGTAAATGAAAATAAACGTTTATTTATTACAAAGCGTGTTTTCCCAGAAATTCATATTGAGGATGACATCATCGTAGCAAGTGATTCAAAGTGGCTGCGCTTTATTCTCGGGCAATTCGTAACGAATGCGGTTAAATATACGTTTGAATCAAATAAGAAAATAGTCATTTCCGCCATTAAAAAGAATGACTACGTACAATTAGCCATTCGTGATGAAGGTATCGGTATTCCAACTTCCGATCTTTCTCGTGTCACTAAAGCCTTCTTTACTGGTGAGAATGGGCGTAAAACTGGGGAATCCACAGGAATGGGCTTATATTTAGCAAAAGAAATCTGTGAAAAACTCGGTCACGAATTAAACATTACATCAGAGGTAGGAAAAGGAACAATTGTTACAGTGACATTTACGAATTAGGGGGATCAGAAATGACAGAAGTATGTTTGGATGAATGGGTTTTACATGTAGAGACAGAAAAAACAGAGGCATTATACGAATCGAAAAACGATGTTTGTGATTGTTTATCCTGTAAAAATTTTCGTAAAGCTAGTCTTTTGGTTAATGAAGAAGTAATGCATTTTTCGAATAAGCTTGGGCTAGACTTACATAAACCAACTTTACTTAACGCTTTTCCTGTAGAAGGTGAACAAGTGATGTACAGTGGGCATTATACGATTTGTGGAGAAATCATTGAAGGCGAAATGGATGCCTGGGATGTAATTGTTGGGTCGCATTGCTTTAGTCTAGTGGAGGAGGATGGTAATCAGTCAGCTGAATCATTAACAGAGCCGCATTTTCAAATTGGCTTTGAGGTAGTATTACAATGGCTTTTACCAGAATCCATGGAATTAAATAAGAAATAAGGTGAACAAGGTATGCCTATTTTACAAATAAAAGACGTAACGAAGGTGTATGAAGGCAAAGTAACTCATCGTGCGTTAAATCAACTAAGTTTTGATGTGGAGGAAGGCGAGTTTTTAGCAGTCATGGGTCCATCAGGAAGTGGAAAAACAACATTATTGAATATCATTTCTACGATTGATGAACCAACGAGTGGAGAAATCATTTTAGATGGCATGAATCCTCATATGCTGAAAGCAACCGAGCTAGCCTACTTTAGAAGAAGACAGCTCGGTTTTATTTTCCAGGATTTTAATCTGTTGCATATGCTGACAGTGGAAGAGAATATTGTGCTACCACTTACATTAGATCAACAACCATTAGAAGTAATGGAGGAGCGTCTTGCAAGTATTGTGGAAAAGCTCGATTTAACTTCGTTCTTGCATAAACGCCCAAATGAAATATCAGGTGGACAAGCACAAAGAACTGCCATTGGGCGGGCACTTATTCATAATCCAAGTCTCATTTTAGCAGATGAGCCAACAGGGAATTTGGATTCGAATTCTTCGCGTGATGTACTTGAACTTTTAACAAAAATTAATCAGGAAAAACGAACAACGATTGTAATGGTAACACATGATCCTATTGCAGCTAGCTACTGCGATCGCGTGTTATTTATTAAAGATGGTGAATTTTTCAATGAAATTTACAAAGATGACCGTCGTCAAATGTTTTTCCAACGAATATTAAATGTTTTGAGCTTACTAGGAGGAGGACAAGTAGGTGACCTTTCGACAATTCGCTTACCGTAATGTCGTACGGAACAGCCGTATTTACGGTGCCTTTTTCATGGCAAGCTTTTTTTCTGTTGCTGTGTTTTTCATCTATTCAATGCTCATGTTTCATCCGGATATTGAACAAGGGATTTTAGGAGAAGCATCGTTAATTGGAATGGTTGGTGCGGAAACCGTACTCGTCCTTTTTACCTTATTCTTTTTATATTATTCGATGAGTGCTTTTTTAGAGGCTAGATCACATGAGTTCGCAATTTTATTACATTTAGGAATGGAAAAACGCCAGATGAATAAGCTTGTCTTTTTGGAGACAATGATTATTGGATCGGGCTCTATTTTTGTGGGGATTATATTTGGTTTCTCATTTTCGAAATTCTTTTTCATGATTGTTCGAGAAATTTTACATTTAGATAGTTTGCCCTTATATGTTTCATGGCAGCCATTTTTACTAACGATTGGCGTCTTCACAAGTGCTTTTGTAGTCATTTCCTTTATTAGTGTGTATTTTACACGTGAAAGAAAATTGCGCGATCTCCTTAAGGGAAATGACTATTTAAACAGTGTTTCAACGTATTCTAAAATTCGTGCAGTATTTGGTATTACCCTTATCTTATCAGCATATGTACTAACGTTTATCGTATCGAATACATCTTGGATTGGTTTAACAGTAGTAATCCCGTTTTTAGCGACCTTTGGAACATATTATTTTTTCAGTGATTCTTTACCTTGCTTTTTAGATAAAGCACGGGACAAACGTAAATTTCACTGGCAACGTTATCGCCTTCTTTCGTTAGCTGAGCAAACGCATATTATGATGGACAATGTGAAAATGTTTTTTGTAGTAACGATGGTGTCAACAATGGCCTTTTTATCGGTCGGTGTATTAGCGACGATGTCTTCCTATACGATTCAATATGATCGTTTAAATCCATTAGGGCTTGTCTATAAGGGAGATGTTGACAATCCATATGAGCGAAATCATATCTCCTCTTTACGGATTCAATTAGAGGAGAAGGGTTTGTCCTATCATTTATCGCGCTTTGTTGTCATCAAGCAAACATCTTCATATACCCACAATGAAGTTGAAGTTTTTAGGGAATCGGATATGAATGTATTGCTTTCTTCTTATAGTTACCCATTACTTGATTTGGCTTCAGGAGAGGCAGTGTTTATACCATACTCGGAAGATTCTCTAAAAAAACTAAAAGATAAAGTTGTGCATACAGTATTAGAGGAAAACTCTATCCCGATAACAATTGATAGCGTATATCCTAAAATAGTATTCCCAGGGTCTATTGTTAGTGTGAATTCTATAGTAATTAGCGATGAGGATTTTAGTAAGCTTAGAAAGCCGATTGCTGATAAAGATGTTGCACAGCCAATCTATCATCTATTTACCTTCTATATCCCTCAGTGGATGGAAACGAAAGATATCGGCAAAGACATAGAAGAGTTAAAAGGATCTCAATATTTTTCTAAGAAGAATAGATTTAGCCCATTTTTCTTTGTAAATGCAGGGTTAGATTATTCTTATGTATTAGCTACTTACTCTTTATTCACATTAGTAGGGGTCTTAGTAGCAACTGTATTTTTATTAGCAGCAGGTAGCTTCGTTTACTTTAAACTGCATACTTCTCTTGAAAGAGAAAAGCGTAAATTCGATGTCTTAAAGCGCATGGGCTTAACAGATACAGAGCTCAAAAAGCTTGTAAATCGACATTTATTCCCACAATTTTTCTTGCCATGGGGTGTTGCAATGATGCATAGCGCCTTTGCTTTTCTTATGGTTCAAGGGATCTTAAAGGATATTGCTAATATTTCCATTGTCAAAGAAGTTGTCTTTGCTTTTGGGTTTTTTGTTTTAATACAAGTAGTCTATTTTTATTTGATTCGTTGGCGATACATCTCGCATATTCGTTCGTAATCAAAATGTGCGATGGAGAAAAAAATGAATTATTTGACGTAATTTACGACATGAAATAAAAAGTTTCGTTGTCTTTTAGATGTGTTTCTTATATAATATTACTGAATAATGATTCATTTTATCTCTATTCAGTAGAAGACTTCCACCTCAGGGTTGGTGAGATGGATTCGGGTGTGATTCCTTTTTAAGGGATGTCCATGCATCTACTGAATGAAGATAAAGCCTCCGGCGGATGTCACGGATTTTCAAAGGAATGCTTAAAGGATGTTAGCCTAAAACCTTCGTATCCTGCGAAAACGGCTAACTGACCTGCATCGGTAATAACGCCACGTCCTGTGGCATTACCGAAATGACCGACATCGTGTCGGCCCTCGTGCAGGCCTAGGCACAATTCAAAATCCTGACCTCAATTACGCCAAGGCGAAATTGATACGATAAGGGGATGGTGTAATTGAATTTAGTTTCAAGCGTTCGTCAACAAGCATTAGAGCAACCGGATAAAATTGCGTATCATTTTATGGGGAAAGATACGACGTACGGTGAGTTTGAACACACGGTTGGTCGTTTTGCAAAGGGGTTACAAGATTTAGGGGTAGAAAAAGGGGACCATGTGGCGTTTTTACTCGGCAATACACCACATTATTTAATTGCGTTATATGCAACAATGCGTTTAGGGGCAACGGCAATTCCTGTTAATCCAATCTATACACCGGATGAAATTTCATATATTTTGCATAATGGTGATGTAAAAGCTGTAATTGCACTTGATGCACTTCTTCCATTAGTAGAAATGGGTGTACATGCTTTTCCAAAAGTAAAAACATTTGTTGTTTGTGAAACAACAGCAGATGTTGCTGAAAAAGTAGCGACTTTATCCGAAGAAGCAAAGGCAAAAATTCATTTATTTTCACAAGTAATTGCTAGTGCATCGGACTCTTTCCAACCAGTAGAAGTAGCTGACGATGATAATGCAATTATTTTGTATACTTCAGGAACGACAGGTACTCCAAAGGGTGCAATGCTGACTCATAAAAATATCTATTCAAATGCACGAGATGTAGCACATTATTTAGGCTATAAAGCAGATGATCGTATTATTGCTACGTTACCAGTTTTCCATGTATTTGCGTTAACTGTCGTAGCCAATGCGCCTTTATTGAGTGGAGCAACGGTTTTACTTGTACCACGTTTTAGTCCAACTGAAATCTTTAAATTAACGAAGGAACAAAAGGCAACAGTCTTTGCTGGTGTGCCAACTATGTATAACTTCTTGTATCAATTACCTGAAAGCAACCCTGAAGATTTCTCAACAATACGTTTAGCAATTTCAGGTGGCGCGTCTTTACCGGTAGCACTATTACATAATTTCGAGAAGAAATTTAATGTGCGTGTTTCAGAGGGCTTTGGCTTATCGGAAGCTTCACCAGTAACTTGCTTTAATCCATTGGATCGTGAGCGTAAGGCAGGTTCTATTGGGACATCCATTTCCAATGTTGAAAATAGGGTGGTGGATGTTAATGGTCAGGAAGTGCCCGTTGGAGAAGTAGGGGAGCTAATTGTACGAGGGCCAAATGTTATGAAGGGCTATTATAAATTACCTGAAGAAACAGCGATGGCTATACGTGATGGCTGGTTATACACTGGAGACTTAGCTAGAGTTGACGAAGAAGGATACTTCTACATCGTTGACCGTAAAAAAGATATGATTATTGTAGGCGGATTTAACGTCTATCCAAGAGAGGTTGAAGAAGTACTATTTGCGCATAATAATATCGTTGAAGCGGCAGTTGTAGGTTACCCTGACCCTAACCTAGGTGAAGCAGTTCATGCATATGTTGTTTTAAAAGATGCAGATGCAACTTCAACAGAAGATCTTCTCGCATACTGTGCAAAGCATATGGTGAAATACAAGGTTCCTAAAGTAATTGAGATTTTGGATGAATTACCGAAAAATACGACAGGAAAAATTTTGCGTCGTACATTAAAAGAAAAAGTATAAGAAACAGTAGCTACTATTGAAAAATAGTAGCTTTTTTTATCCCTATAATAGATTCACCTTTCAAGATTTAAGAGAAGGAATAAATAGAAGTGGGAGATCAACTGCCCGTACAAGTTCAATTGATTAGGGGCAACAATTTCTGTGCGAAAGCGCAGTGCAAACGTAGTAGCAGGGTGTTAGTTTAGTGAAGGACGAAGAACACCCATTGATTGAAGCATCACTTTGGCCAATATTACAGCAATGTAAAAAAGCATGGCAACTTATTTAAATAAGTTGAGTGTGTATGTCTGTAAGTGATAAAATCAAACTTGTGAAATCTACATACTTTATAAAGGCTTGTCATATAGTGAGGGAGAAGTAACACTATAGACAGTAAACAAGAATGGAACCCTTTGGTGTCTAGCTACGTCAAAGCCTTTAGAAAATTTAATTGAAAGAGAGCATACGGAAAAATGATAGAACTCATCAAGGAGTTAATTAGTTTTATTATGCATATTGATGTGCATTTAGAGGAAATCATTCATAAGTTTGGTAATTTGAGTTATTTTGTTCTATTTGCAATTGTTTTTGTTGAAACAGGTGTCGTAATTTTCCCATTCCTGCCAGGTGATTCATTGCTTTTTGCAAGTGGTACATTAGCAGCAGCAATGGGCGCATTTAATATGTGGATATTAATTCCTGTGTTTTTAGCGGCTGCAATTTTAGGGGATACGATGAACTATCATATTGGTCATAAAGTAGGGACATCCATTCCACCAAAGAGCTTCCTTGGTAGAGTCGTAAAAAAAGAACGTATGGAAGCGGCAGAAAAGTTCTTTAATAAACACGGTGGAAAAACGATCGTCATCGCGCGTTTTATGCCTTTCATCCGTACATTCATACCATTTGTTGCAGGGGCTAGTAAAATGAAGTATGGCTACTTCATTATGTATAATGTTTTAGGTGCAGTGTTATGGGTACTCAGCTGTACATTACTAGGTTATTTCTTTGGTAATATTCCGATTATTAAAGATAACTTCTCAACGGTTCTTATATTAATTATCTTGATTTCAGTTGTACCAGCTGTTATTGGTGCTATTAAATCAAAAACTAGTAGAAAATAAAAAAGGACAGTCTAAAAGTGATAAAAAATCACTGAGGACTGTCCTTGTTTTTTTGCTATCTAAAAAAGACCTTGGGAATCTTCCAAAACTGTACTTCTTGGAATGTCGATAACGACGACATTTGAATAGGAATAGTTCATTGCGTGTTCACGTTCTATCTCACGATTCATATCTAAAATACCTAATGTTGCATTTATACGAAAATAACTTACTTGTTGTCTAGAAAGAGATTCAATAAATAATTGGTTTTCCGCCACGTATACGTTAGGTAACGGTACTTCGTCATCAAGATCAATACCTTCTATAATGACAGGGAATTGATAATAGGTAACAAGAGCTTTTCCAGATTCGATGTTGTCATTATAACGCACTCGAATATTAATGTTTGAACCACTGTCACCTTCATTTATAACAACAGGTAATGTATCTCCTTCATATCTTAGCTCCCACGTTTTCTTTTTGTACTCCTCTGTTAAATAAGAAGAATCGTCTTCTTGATCGTACTTTTGTATTTGATCTAATTTTTTCTCAAGTTGTTTAATTTCAGAAGGAGAAAGTATTGGTATTTTTGATTCTGAAAAAAAGCTAATATAAAGGAAGGCAGTAAGTCCAAGTACGATATAGCTAGTAATGCCAATTATAATACGCTTAGGGGTCCAAATATTTTTAACTTTTTTCATTAATTTACTCAGTATTAGAAAAATAGCAATTACAAGTAGTATTGTAGTAAAAAAGAATAGTGTAGTCGCCGTCATTTGCGAGTCACCTCCGATTTATCAGCAATCCAAATAGTGAGGCTAAAGCATAGTAGAGCCATAAGCAAATTAAGAACACTAATCATAAGATTGGATAACATTATTAATGACCTAAGATTTATAGACTGTGGTGACATAAAAAATAATATAAAGCCAAGCAGCATAAAAGTAGATACAAATATTTTGAACACTGCTGGCCCCTTGAAGCTGGTACCTAATAGTAGGCCGATTGCGCCAAATAAACAGAGGCTACTGAAACATAGTAGTAATATTGATGGTGAAATAAATAGATTTTCTATTACAAAAGATTTTTTTTCCACTAATAAAACTCCGAATACTTGTAAATAGTAAGTCGAAATCATAATGATGACCGCAATAAAACTGTAAATAATCATGACAAATATATTGGCTATGGCACTAGATGTTCGACTAGAAATAACGGATAAGTCATCAATACGATACGCTTTTGTCGTAAAGAGAAGTGCTACAATAAATGCCCAAATTGCTGTAACAATAAGAAAGATATCGAGTGAGTAAATAGAGAACTGAACATATAAATTTCCTCCTCCATGACCAGAAGACCCACTCCCTGAGCTAGATGTTAAAATTCCAATAATGATTTGTACAATAACTAAGGAACTAAGGGCAGAAATATATAATTTTGCTTTCCATTTCACCTGTTTTTTTACAATGGTTTTCAGTGAAAGATTAGTCAAAGATTGCATCAATATCACTTCCTTTTTTACTTGTTAAATACTTGCACACGTCACTTGCAGTAAGGGATGATACCGTAATGCCTTTTGCTCGAAGTATTTCTTCTGAGACAAAAAGTTTACTAGCATCTACTATTGCTGTGGTCATCCCTGTCACAATTTTTTGTGCGTAAACTTCTGTCTCGGACAGCAGATCCGCAAGTGCATCACTTGGTCCGCTAAGTGATATAAGCTGTTCCTTAAATTCATCCAATGGCGCGTGGGCAATGACTGAGCCTTCATCTATCAATAAAATTTCTTCTAAAATAGATTCCATCTCTTGCAAATGGTGACTAGTTATTAAAAATGTTCGTGGAAAGGCTAGGTATTCCTTTAGAATCGCCCTGTAAAAATCTGTACGAATCACTTCATCCATGCCATTCATCGGTTCGTCTAAAATTGTCAGTGCACAGCGACTTACTAATCCGTAAACAAGGTTAAAGGTTGCTAATTGACCCTTAGAAAGTTGCTGATGCTTTACTGTGAGATCTATACCTGCATAATCGAGCATGCGATAAGCTAACTCATTTTGCCAATTAGGATAAAAATCAGCACCCATCTTTAGAATATCTTCGAGCGACAAGTAATCAGAGAAGCTTAATCGATCATCGATAAAAATCATATTGGCAGCAGTTTGAATATTATTAAAGGGATTTTCATTAAACACTTTGCATGATCCAGTTGTAGGCTTTATATAGCCAGCAAAAATATTAAGTAATGTCGACTTACCAGCACCGTTGCGACCAATAATGCCGATAATTTTTTCTGCATCAATAGCGCAGGTTACGCGCTGTAGTGCATTATGGCGTCCAAAGCTTTTAGATAACGCCTCACATTGAATTATATTCATTCCAATCCCTCCTGCGTTTTACGAATAAGCACTAGCAATTCTTCATCAGATACAAGTAAACGTTTTGCCTCTAATACGATCTCTTGTGCCATTTTCGTCAATATTTCGTTTCGACGTTTCAATAAAATTCGTTCCTTTGCATCCGTAGCGACAAACATACCTAACCCCCGTTTTTTATATATAAGTTGCTCTTCAAGCAAAATTGTCAGCCCTTTACCAGCTGTAGCAGGATTTATATTAAATAATTCAGCTAGTTGGTATTGTGAATAGACCTTCGCGTCTGTCTGTAATCGATCGGCGATGATTTCGTGCTGTAGCCATTCAGCAATTTGAATATAAATCGGTGTTGTACCATCTAGATGAACGTGCATCGAAAAACCTCCATTCATTCCTACGTAACATAGTACATTAGTGTTGTAATGTACTGTATATTTAAAATTGGAAAATGTCAATATGAAATGAAATTTTTTACAAAAATATTTGAAAAGGATTAAATGAAATTGAAATAGATTTCTCTGGAAAAGGAATAAATGAAATATGAGTAGTTTGGTGTTTTAGGTAATGATTTTTAGGGGCTAGTCACCGAAAGTTGGGGTTAAAGAGCATTGGTGTACGGCGGGGTTACTCCTTGGATAGCGTCATAAAAGTGATAAATCAATGTCTTGTATAGAATGTTAGTGAATGTTAGGCGACTTTTAGACAGTTATTTGAATGGTAAGCAGAGAGTAATGAAAGGTGCTATAATATTAATTACTAGATTATGGAGAAATGGGGGGGGCGATGAAATGGAAGTATTTATCGGAAGACAGCCTATTTTTAACCTTCATGAACAAGTCGTTGCGTATGAATTATTATATCGTAGCAAAAACGTGAATGCTTTTCCGATAGTCGATTCAGATGCTGCAACAATCGATGTACTAGTAAACTCATTTCTTTCAATTGGCATTGAAGAGGTAACAAAAGGTAAACCTAGTTTTGTTAATTTTACAGAAAACTTACTTATGAGTCCCATACATGAATATTTAAATCCATCGCAAGTTGTTATTGAGATTTTAGAAGATGTCCCTATTACAACTCAGTTAGTCGAGAGAGTCATTGAGCTGAAATCGTATGGGTTCAAAATAGCATTAGATGATTTTATTTTGGATGATGAAGTACAAGTTTATGATGAGTTATTTCCTTATATCGATTTTATAAAAGTTGATTTTTTATTATCACCATTACTGGAGCGCATGGAAATTGAAAATAAAGTGAAAGAAAATTTCCCTCACATAAAACTGCTAGCTGAGAAGGTCGAGACACGAAATCAATTTGAAGTGGCAAAGCATTCTGGCTATGAATTATTTCAAGGCTATTTTTTTGAACAACCTCAAATAATTACAGCTACAGATATACCTGCTAATACTATTCAATATTTATATATTATTACGCTATTAAAAGAAGAGGAACCTAATATACAATTATTAGCTGATAACATCGAGCGTGATATTTCTTTAACGTATAAATTATTGCAAATGGTTAATAATTCAGAGCTGCGGTCTAAATCCAAGGTTCGTTCGATAAAACAAGCAATTATATTACTCGGCGTTTCAAATTTACGAAAGTGGATTTATTTATTGGCAATGCGAGAAATTGACAGAAATGCTGAGAGTGATCTTTTTAAAGAAGTCATGCGAACTTCTTTATTTAGAGCAAAAGTATGTGAGAAATTAGCCAAGCTATCCTACAAGAAAAACTTCTCTGAATATTTTTTAGTCGGGATGTTTTCGTTGATAGACACTTTGTTGCAAAGACCGCTGGATGTTATTTTACAGCAGCTACCTTTTTCAGAAGAAATAATAGAAACGCTTTTAGGTAATCAAACTGAAATGACACCTTATCTGGAATTCAGTATCGCGTTAGGTAAGTTAGACTGGTCTACTTTAGAAAAATTAGCTCCTCAGCTCAATATGAATTTTACAAATATTGATCTTTTATACAATGAAGCAATGGAGTGGGCAGAAAAATCTTTATAAATCAAGGATTTGCTCTTAATGTCCTATAGTAGAATTTGCAGTTAAGTATATATTTTAGTGAAAAGTAAAAAATAAGCTATCTTAAAATTCTTTTTAAGGTAGCTTATTTTTTTATGTTTTATACATTATTGGGCTCATCATTTATAGTAGGGGATGACATTGTTAAAACTTATGCCATGTGTATAGTTGATTGGAGTGGAGACTGGGCGACTCCTTGGGGATCAGCGTCACAGATGAGACCCTGCAGCGAGCACATAGGGAAACGAAGGCTAAAAGCATCACATCCTGTGATAACGCCTTCGTGACCAACATCGTGTGGCCCAAGCGGCTCATCGTATGCCCCCAGGAAGCTTTGCTCTGTGCGAAAGCGAAGCGTCAGCAAAAAAGCGCCCAGTCGGAACGGAAATCAACCACACATTATGGTGATGAACAAAATTGTAAAAATACATGTTCCTTCATCAAGACGAAGTTCTCAATGCGAAGACTATTTGCTATAATCATCTCGTATTTAAAAGATTCTGATAGTTGGAGCGGGTGGGGGAAATGAGTCAAATTCGTGATGTAAGGGAAAGCATTTTGGAGTATATGTACGTCATAGTAGGAGCAGCAATTATTGCGATTGGCTTCAATGTATTTTTACTGCCCAATCAAGTAGCTTCTGGTGGAGTAAGCGGGATTAGTACAATTTTACACGGTTTATTTGGTTGGAATCCAGGTTTTGTACAATATGCATTCAATATTCCATTATTTATAGCAGGTGTAGTAGTACTTGGGAAAAAATTTGGAATCAAATCGTTTATTGGAACAATAACATTACCGTTTATTGTATTACTAACGAACAGTTGGGGACCTTGGACAGATAATCCTTTACTAGGTGCACTTTTTGGGGGAATTGTGGTCGGTTTAGGAATAGGACTTGTCTTTAAGGGGAATGCTTCTACTGGTGGCACTGATTTACTAGCACAAATAATTACAAAGTATACCGGCATATCGCTTGGTACAAGTGTACTTTTAATTGATGGGATTATCGCGATTAGTGCAGCAATTGTTTTTGACTTAGAGAAAGGTTTGTATGCCCTGATAGGACTTTATGTCACTACAAAAACGATTGATATTATTCAACTCGGCTTGAGTCAGTCTAAAATGGTTTACATTATTACGATGAAACAAGATGAAGTGCGTGATGCCATTTATGCTGAGATTGATCGGGGAGTGACAGAGTTGCCTGCTATAGGTGGCTATACAGGAGAAGCACGACCAGTATTGATGGTTGTTGTTTACCAAACAGAATTCACAAAGCTGAAACAACTCATTAAAAGCGTTGACCCATCAGCGTTTGTTATCGTTTCTGATGCTTATGAGGTGTTAGGAGAAGGTTTCAAACGTGCATAAATTTGGTATAATGTCGGGGAAAGATACTTATTTACTTTTAGGAGGGGCCCTAATGAAAAAGGCAATGTTAACATTAGCGATTGGTTCAGCAATCTTCTTAGCTGCTTGTGGCGGAGGTAAAACAAATTCAACTGAAGGTACAAAAACTACTACTCCAAATGGCGAAACAATTGCTATGAAATCTTGTATTACTTGCCATGGTGGCGAGCTACAAGGCCAAAATAATGCACCAAAAATTAGCGATGTAGGCTCTCGTTTAACAGAAAAAGAAATTTTAAACGTTATTGAAAATGGTAAAGGTACAATGCCTCCTGGTCTTGTTAAAGGTGCAGATGCAGAAGCAGTTGCCAAATGGTTAGCTACTCAAAAATAAAGCGATAATGAAACTAGCGGGCTGGAGAACCGCTAGTTTTTTATATTTTGTAGATTTTTTAGTCAGGGCAGACAGAGTGTAAATACATTTCTTTTATACATAGACATGCTAAAATAAGGTGAAACTGCAATCATTATGCTGATTGCTAGTTAACGCAGGACAAAACATATTCAATTCCTTTGAATGGAGGCTACTAAACATTGGTCGTAGTATTAACAAGAGACGTTATGGAGAAATTTAAGTTAGAACTATTAGCTGGTGAGGAAGGAATAGGAAGAACGATTGTTACTAGTGATATTTCAAGACCTGGGCTTGAGATGGCGGGATATTTTACGCATTATCCTGCAAATCGAGTGCAATTGCTAGGAAAGACCGAACTATCTTTTTTTGAAATGCTGCCTTCAGATGTGAAACTGGAGCGCATGCGTCTATTGTGTTCGCAGGATACACCAGCTATTATTATTTCTCGTGATTTAGAGGTACCTAAGGAACTTATACAGGCGTCTAATGAAAAACATGTACCTGTATTTAAAACGCATATGACAACAACGAAATTTTCGAGTAGGCTAACTAACTATTTAGAAGGTCGCTTAGCACCAATGACTGCTGCTCACGGAGTTTTAGTTGATATATACGGTATCGGTGTGCTAATTATCGGAAAAAGTGGTGTAGGGAAAAGTGAAACAGCACTAGAGCTTGTCAAGAAGGGGCACCGTTTAGTGGCTGATGATTGTGTAGAGATCCGTCAGGAATCAGAGAATTTTTTAATTGGGAGTCCACCTCCTCTTTTAGAACATTTACTCGAAATTCGAGGCATTGGTATTATCGATATTATGACACTCTTTGGAGCAAGTGCGGTACGACCGTACAAACGTATCACATTAGTTATCGAATTAGAAATATGGGATCCAGAAAAAGTATATGATCGTCTAGGTTTAGAGGAAGAAAAAATGAAAATCATTGATACGGAATTAACAAAGTTAACGATTCCCGTAAGACCTGGACGTAACGTGTCTGTTATTATTGAAGTAGCAGCAATGAACTATCGTTTGAAAAAGATGGGTGTTAATGCAGCCGAGGAGTTTTCTAGACGATTAGATGAAGTAATCTCATCGGCGGATGAGTTGGATGACTAATCGTTTTTAACTTTTTTTCAGCGAGTGTTTTTTGTACCGAAAGCGCAGCGACAGGTACAGAAGTCTCCTGCCTTTATAGGTGGTGAGATGAATGCGGTTTTAAGTTACTTTTCAGTGGGTGTACAAACATCCGCCGCATTGTTTATCTGTAGCGAAAGCTACAATTATGCCGAGGCATAATTGATTAGGATTCATTTGCAAATGCAATGAATTGATTTTGAGAGGAGCATAAGATGGACTTAGTATTATTACAAATTAATCCGATTGCTTTCCATTTAGGACCTATCCCTGTTCGTTGGTATGGGTTACTAATCGTATCGGGTATTATTTTAGCTTATGTTGTAGGACAAAGAGAGGCTGTTAAGAGAGGCTTACCAGAGGATTTTCTTGCAGATCTATTACTATGGGCTGTTCCTATATCTATAATATGTGCACGTATTTACTATGTAACGATGCGTTGGGATTATTATAGCGAAAACCCAGGGAAGATTATTGAAATTTGGAATGGTGGTATCGCTATTCATGGTGCTCTTATTGGCGCCTTTTTGACAGCTTACATATTCACTCGTAGAAGAAATATTAGCTTTTTACGAGTTGCGGATATTGCGGCACCGAGTATTTTAATTGGACAAATAATTGGCCGATGGGGAAATTTTATGAACCAGGAGGCTTATGGTGGTTCAGTATCACGTCAATTTTTAGAACATCTAATGCTGCCGGATTGGATTATTAATCAAATGTATGTTGAAGAATTAGGAACATACGTACATCCTACTTTTTTATATGAATCCGTCTGGAATTTCATTGGGCTAATTATTTTATTAGTTTTACGCAAAGTAAATTTAAATCGTGGTGAAATATTCTTCGGCTATTTAATTTGGTATTCAATAGGTCGCTTCTATATAGAAGGCTTGCGTACAGATAGCCTATATTTAGTAGGAGATTTACGCTCAGCTCAGGTTGTTTCAATAGTAGGTATTGTAGTAGGGCTTGGTGCGATTATTTACCGACGTATAAAAGTAAAACCTGCAGTAAAGTATTTAGATAATAAATAAGGGGTGCAAAGCATGACTGTAAAGGCATTACTATTTGATTTTGATGGTACATTACTCAATACAAATGATTTAATCATTCAAACATTTATGCATGTTTTAAATGAGCGATTTCCCGGGCAATATTCGCCAAAAGATTGCCTGAAATTTCTTGGGCCGTCCTTAAAACAGACATTTACCGACATTGCTCCTGGTGAAGAGGATGCAATGGTTGCTAAATATCGTGAATATAATGAATTACATCACGATGAGCTTGTCACTCAATATCCTGATGTTGTATCTACTTTAGAGCAATTAAAGGCTATGGGTATCAAGTTAGCGATTGTGTCTACAAAGCGTAATGGAATGATAGATCGTGGTCTATCTGTACTAGGTGCAGGTCATTTATTTGATATCCGTATTGGTACGGATGATGTAAAAAATGTAAAGCCTGATCCAGAGCCAGTTTTGCTTGCGCTTGACCGCCTTGGTATAAACAAGGAAGACGCGATTATGATTGGTGACAATTCTCACGATATTGAGGCCGCGCACAATGCTGGAGTTAGAGCAGCTGGTGTCGCATGGGCTTTTAAAGGTGAGGAATACTTACAGCAATTCAAGCCGGAATATATGCTGCATCATATGACGGATTTATTTGAAATTGTGAAAGCGGGGTAAGTAAATGGCACGTAAAACAGAACGCTACCGTGTCGAAGGAGCAAACTCGCTTTGGAATATTTATGATACGGTGTCCTTTTGGAAGGTGATGAAGTGTTTCGTTGTCATTCAAATTGGACGCTTCACACCATTTTTACGTGTGAAAAACTGGTTGTATCGAACTTTTTTGAAAATGGAGATTGGTGAACAAACTTCCATAGCTTTAATGGTTATGCCAGATACAATGTTTCCAGAACGTATTCATATCGGTGACAATACCGTTATAGGCTTCAGTACGACTATTTTGGCGCATGAATATTTAATAGAGGAATATCGTCTAGGAGATGTTCATATTGGCAACGAAGTGATGGTTGGTGCCAATTCAACGATACTACCAGGTGTTACGATAGGTGACGGTGCGATTGTGTCAGCTGCAACCCTGGTGCATAAGGATGTACCAGCTGGCTGTCTAGCAGGCGGTAATCCTATGCAAATTATTTATACAGCTGAACAAATGGCGGAGCGCAAACGCGATGAAATAGTGGAATGGTGCACGCCTAAAAAATAATAAAATCTACACTGTGCATGCTTTACCGTGCACAGTGTTTTTTTGTTGAAAACAATTGTATCAATGAAATTAAAGTATGACTCTCTGGCAAAACGAGGGGCTCACATGACATACGTTTTAACAGAATGCCATTCAACTTTTGAGTTTTATCGCCCAACTTTTGAAATTTATCTACTAACTTTCACGTTTTATCGCCCAACTTTTGAAATTTATCTACTAACTTTCATGTTTTATCACCCAACTTCTGAAATTTATCGACATCCACCTGCCAAGGAGCAAAAAGATTCACATAGTTTTTTGTCTAAAGGTTTACAAGTTTAAGGAGAGAAAAGCTCGCTTCTTCTGCTGAATAAAGTTTCAATTTATTTATTTTCGAGTATAATTAACAGAATAATCAGTATTGAAATTATTCGATAATTCGAACGAAGTTGCATTGACTAGCAAGAAGAAATAAGTTAGAATTCTTTCATAATCTAATTCTCTAATACTCTAGTGAGTTAAAGTGAAACGTGAGGAAGTGTCAAAATTGTCGTCGATTAAAATGTTTGAAAAACCACTTGGAATGCGCGATACATTTCCGCAAATTTTTGAAAAGGTAGAGGCTGTAAGAAATACAGGGCGAGATTTTTTATGCAGAAGAGGTTATGAATTTATTAAAACGCCTGCAGTAGAGTATTTTGATACAGTCGGCAAAGCATCAGCGATAGCCAATGCGCAATTATTTAAATTAGTAGATGGCCAGGGCAATACGTTAGTACTACGACCTGATATGACAACACCGATTGCACGTGTAGCAACATCGAAATTATTAAAAGAGATGATTCCCTTACGCCTTGCTTATTTTGCTAGTGTCTTTCGAGCACAAGAAGCGGAAGGTGGACGTCCAGCAGAATTTGATCAGATGGGGATTGAGTTAATTGGAGACAATTCTGTATTTGCGGATGCTGAGGTTATTGTTACAGCAATGGAGTTATTAAAGCAATTTGGATTAACGGAATTTAAAGTGACGATCGGTCATGCAGGTATATTAAATTGCATTTTACAAGATTATACAGAAAGCGTTGAACAACAAAATATACTTCGGACGCTGCTTGTGCAACGCAATTACGTAGGGTTTGAAGAAGCGGTAGAATCATTTGATTTACCTAAAACAAAATCCGATGCATTATTGCAATTTATTGAAGAAGCAATACATTTAAAAGAAATTCAAGATATTGAAAAATATGTGCGGAAAAATGACGCATTAGAATATATGCAACAGCTCGATAAGCTACTTGAAATGGCAAACTTAGCGGATTATGTAGCCTTTGATTTTACACTTTCTAGTCACATGAGCTATTACACAGGCATGTTATTTGAAGTGTTTGCAACCGGCAGTGGTTTTCCATTAGGCAATGGGGGACGCTATGACGGATTGCTGGAGGTATTTGGCTCAAAAGTAGGTGCTACAGGATTTAGTATTCGTGTTGACCGCCTATTAGAAACAATTGATGCGCAATCTGATGAACGACAAGAAGCTACAGTCGTACTATTTGAAGAAGAACAATTTGAAGCGGCTCTTGCCAAGGTACAGACGCTACGAGCAGCTGGTAAACAGGTTACCTTACAGTTAAGGACTAGCCTTGTCGATGAAGCAGTTTTTTTAGCACACTTTACAGAAGTAGTTGTTGTGGGACAGGAGGACGTTGACGGTGAATGAATTAACGATTGCTATGCCGAAGGGACGCATTTTTGACGAGGCATATCAGATGCTTTTAGAAGCTGGCTTTAATTTACCAGAAGAAGTCGAAATGTCTCGTAAATTAATGCTTGAAATTCCAGAAGAGAAAATTCGTTTTATATTAGCAAAACCGATGGATGTTCCTGTTTATGTTGAGCACGGTGTAGCGGATATTGGTATTGCAGGTAAAGATGTTTTGTTAGAACAGCAACGAGAAGTTCATGAATTACTGGATTTAAAAATAAGTACTTGTTATATCGCATCAGCGGGCTTACCTAATACGACGATGAATGAAATTGCACCGAGAATAGCGACAAAATATCCTAATATTGCAATGAAATATTATAAGGGTATTGGAGAGCAGGTTGAAATTATTGAGCTAAATGGTTCGATTGAATTGGCGCCCATGATTGACTTAGCAGATCGAATTGTCGATATTGTTTCAACAGGCCGGACGCTGAAAGAAAATGGCTTAGTGGAGTATGAATTTATTACCGACGTATCATCACGATTAATTGCCAATCCCGTAAGCTATCGCATGAAGAGCGACCGTATTATCGATCTTGTGAAACGTTTGAAAAAATGCGTTAAATAAAAATGTCTACTGTCTGGAAGAGGCACATTCCTAGATTTAAAGGAGATTAATCCTATGAAAATAACAAAGCTAGCAAAAGGTATTTCTTTAAAGAGACCACTTGAAGGTGGAAATGAAGAACAGTTAAAGGTTGTGCGTCAAGTATTAGCAGACGTTCGTGCACAAGGTGACGCAGCCATACGTTTTTATACAGAAAAATGGGATGGCTTTGCCCCTAATCATTTACGCGTAACGAAGGAAGAAATAGCAGAGGGCGCATATGCAATTGATCAACAGCTTTATGCAGATTTAACAGAAGCAGCTCAAAATATTCGCTTTTATCACGAACAGCAAAAGCGCTCAGGTTATCGCTTAGAGCTTAAAGATGGTTCATGGCTTGGGCAACGAATTACTGCGCTTGATGCAGTAGGTCTTTATGTTCCTGGTGGTACAGCAGCGTACCCATCTTCGGTCTTGATGAACGTTATTCCTGCACAAGTAGCTGGTGTCAAACGCATAGTTATTACATCTCCAGCAGGTCGCGATGGAAAATTACCTCCAGGCGTACTAGCTGCAGCGCATATTTTAGGAGTAGCAGAAATATATAAAATCGGTGGAGCTCAGGCGATTGCGGCTCTTGCATATGGCACAGAGACAATTTCTCCAGTTGATAAAATAACGGGTCCAGGAAATATCTTTGTAGCATTAGCAAAACGCGAGGTTTTTGGTGAGGTAGCGATTGATATGATTGCTGGCCCAAGTGAAATTGCAGTGATAGCAGACGACACAGCATTTGCTGATGAAATCGCGGCTGATCTTTTATCACAAGCTGAGCACGATAAATTGGCTTGTGCCATTTTAGTAACGACTTCTGAGCAATTGGCTATAAAAGTAGCTGATGAAGTGGAGAAGCAATTAACGACTTTACCGCGTGAAGAGGTCGCACGTGCATCTATAGAAAACTTTGGTGCCATTTATGTGGCTGAAACGATGGCAGATGCCGTAGAGGCCATTAATTCTCTAGCACCTGAGCATTTAGAAATTGTCACAAAAAATGCTGAGGCTGTAGCTGAGCAAGTACGACATGCAGGGGGTATTTTCATCGGTCGTTATAGCTCTGAACCAGTTGGTGATTACTTCGCAGGGACAAATCATGTGCTTCCAACGAATAGCACTGCACGCTTTACAAGTGGCTTAAACGTCGATGATTTTGTGAAAAAATCGAGCGTCGTCTTTTATAGTGAAAAAACTTGGGCAGAAAACGCACCGAAAATTGCACGTCTAGCACGTATGGAAGGCTTAGAAGGCCATGCACGTGCAGTCGAATCGCGTGGATGGGAAAAGGAGTAGTACAATGACTGGAAAAAAACGATATGCAAAAGTTGAACGTACGACAAACGAAACACAAATTTCGGTAGCCATCGATTTAGATGGTGAAGGGAAGGCAAATATTAAAACGGGTGTTGGCTTTATGGATCACATGCTTGACTTATTTATCAAACATGGGCTTTTTGATGGGACGATAGAAGCCAATGGTGATACATATATAGATGATCATCATACAACAGAGGACCTCGGAATTGTATTAGGCCAAGCTATTCGCGAAGCGCTCGGTGATAAAAAAGGAATAAAGCGTTACGGCACAGCATTTGTGCCAATGGATGATGCACTTGCACAGGTCGTGGTGGATTGCTCGAATCGTCCGCACTTAGAATATCGTGTACCACAGTTGAAGGAAAAGGTCGGTAGCTTTGATACTGAATTAGTACATGAATTTTTGTGGAAGTTTGCACTCGAGGCTAGGATGAATGTTCATGTCATCGTACCTTATGGCCATAATACACATCATATTATTGAAGCTATTTTTAAGGCGTTAGCACGTGCCATTGACGCAGCAGTGGAAATTGATCCACGTGTTAAAGGTGTACCATCGACTAAGGGGCTGTTAACGTGAAAATAGGTGTTATTGATTATGGCATGGGGAATTTATTTAGCGTTGAACAGGCATTAAAACGACTTGGCTGTGAGGTTGTTGTCACGGCTAATGAAAAAGTGCTAGATACAACAGATGCACTGTTGCTTCCTGGTGTTGGAGCGTTTCCAGATGCTATCAAACGTTTAGCTGAAACGAATTTAGATCAATATTTACACAAGGTGAAAGCAGAAAATCGACCACTTCTTGGAATTTGCTTAGGCATGCAATTATTATTTGAGCAAAGTGAAGAGGTAGCCCCAACGAAAGGTCTAGGCTTTTTTAAAGGAAGCATTAAACGATTTACTGGTGACAACGCTGGGCAGGAGTATCGAGTACCGCATATGGGATGGAATGAGCTCGTAGTGACAGAGCGTCCTTCTTGGTTAAATGGTGAAGTAACGGCAAAGCATGTTTATTTTGTGCACTCATTTTATGCAACTGATATCGATGAAACGGAGCTTGTCGCTTATGCGGATTATCATGGTATTAAGGTTCCTGGCATTGTGGCAAATGGCTCTATTACGGGCATGCAGTTCCATCCCGAAAAGTCAGGTGAGCTAGGCGTGCATTTATTAGAGCAATGGTTGAAGGGGGTGGCATCATGTTAACAAAGCGCATTATTCCATGTCTTGATGTGAAAGAGGGACGTGTTGTAAAAGGTGTACAATTTGTGTCATTACGTGATGCGGGTGACCCAGTTGAGCTTGCAAAGTTTTATGATGAACAAGGGGCAGATGAGCTTGTGTTTCTAGATATTTCGGCATCGCATGAAGGACGTGAAACAATGGTGGATGTCGTACGGCAAACTGCAGCTACATTAGCCATTCCATTCACAGTAGGTGGTGGAATTCGTACATTAGATGATATGAAACGCATTTTACGTGCAGGTGCCGATAAAGTATCAGTGAATACGTCTGCTTTAGAGCGACCAGAGCTCATTAAAGAAGGTTCTGACTTTTTTGGTGCGCAATGTATTGTTGTAGCTATTGATGCCCGCTATAGCGAAGAAGATGCCACATGGATGGTTTATACGCATGGGGGCCGAAACAAAACAACATGGCGAGTAACTGAATGGGCGAAGGAAGCGGTTCGCTTAGGTGCAGGTGAAATTTTATTAACGAGTATGAATCAGGACGGTGAGAAATCTGGTTTTGATTTAGCCTTAACAAAAGCTGTGAGAGAGGCTGTGACAGTTCCTGTTATTGCAAGCGGCGGTGCAGGAAATGCTGAACATTTTTACGAAGTATTAGCTGAAGATATCGATGCAGATGCAGCACTTGCCGCATCCATCTTCCATTACAAAGAAACGAGCGTAGCACAAGTAAAAGAATACTTACGTGAAAAAGGAGTGGCAATAAGATGATTGACAGCATTAAATTTGATGAAAAAGGTCTTGTCACTGCGGTTGTACAAGATGCTAATACAAAAGAAGTACTAACTGTAGCGTATATGAATAAAGAATCTCTAGAGAAAACACTTGAATCAGGAGAAACATGGTTCTTCTCACGTTCACGTCAAGAACTCTGGCACAAAGGGGCAACGAGTGGTCATACGCAAAAAGTGATATCTATTAAGGCGGACTGTGATAGTGACGCATTAGTTGTGGAAGTAATTCCTGCTGGACCGGCTTGTCATAATGGAACAACTTCTTGCTTTACGGAGATTATTCAGCAAAATGACAAGGTAGGATCTGTTGAGATTATTTCTAAACTCGTAAAGGTCATTGAAAAACGCGAGCAAGAAATGCCAGAAGGGGCGTATACTACATATTTATTCGATAAAGGTATCGATAAAATTTGTAAAAAAGTTGGAGAAGAAGCAACTGAAGTTGTCATAGGTGCAAAAAATCGCGATGCAGAAGAAGTGAAGTGGGAGTCTGCCGATTTAATTTATCACCTATTAGTGTTACTACAAGAGCAAAAAGTAAGTGTTTATGACGTGTTACATGTGTTAGAAAAACGTCACGAGGAGAAATAACGGCATATTGCTTATTGTATGCTATAATAGAAGTTACTGTGTAAAGGAACGTATAATACGTTCCTTATTTCTTGTTTCGGAGGAAATGTTTTGGAAAAGAAACGTCAAAAAGAGAATCAAACGAATATAGTGTCGTTCATTCCAACAGGCGACTATTATTATAAAAAATCAATTCAAGCAATGAATAGCGGACAAATGAATAAAGCCTATAAATATTTACAGCGAGCAGTTGATTTAAGTCCTGATGATCCGATGATTTTATTACAATTAGCGATAATAGAGTTAGAGGGTCAACGTTTTGAGGAAGCGTATGATCTTCTTCGTCGTGCCTATCAGATAGATAAAGATAATCCAGAAATTATTTTTTACATGGCAGAGGTTTCAGGATGTATCGGTATCATACATGACGCTAAGCGCTTTGCAGAGCAATATTTACAATTAGAGCCAGAAGGTGCCTATGCAGATGAAGCTGCTGAAATATTAGAGTTTGTTGATTTTGAGCAGGATGATTTTGAGGAGCTTGAAGGTTCTGCTGAAGACTTATATCGACAAGAACAGGCAAGACGTTGTATGGAAAAGGGAGATTTCCCTGAAGCTATTAAAATGCTAGAAGACTTAATTGAAGACAGACCAGATTTTTGGTCAGCTTATAACAACTTAGCCCTTGCCTATTTTTATGTGGGTGAAGCAGAACAAGCGAAAGCTCTGCTAAACACTGTATTACGCGAAAATAAAGGGAATTTACATGCACTATGTAATTTAACGGTTATCGCATACTATGAAAAAAATGAAGAAGATTTAAAGGATCTTTTAGAAATACTTGTGAAAATTCAGCCATACTTATGGGAACACCGCTACAAGCTGGGTGCTACATTAGCGCTCGTTGGACAATATGATTTAGCATTTAAATGGTTGCGTAGCATGCAGAAAAGAGGCTATGTAGGCGATGCTGGCTTTTACTTTTGGTTATCACATGCCGCTTATTTCTCAGGACATGAAGAAATTTCAAAGAGTACATGGGGGCAGCTACTTGAGCTGGATCCCGATAAAGAAGGCTTTGAACCGTGGCGTCAAGAAGAAAACAATTATTCACTTGATGCATTAGAACATGACCGTGATTATATTGTGGAAAAGCTAGAGAGCGAATATACAAGTGAACGGATATTTGGGTTGTTTTTACTAAGCTGTACAGCACATAAACAGGAAATTATTGCGCATCCAAAATGGATAGATGTTGACCAATTTAATGCGTATGAAAAGCTATTCCTCGCTTATGCACTAGAACATCAATTTGATATGAAAAACAAAGTAGAGGCTAGCTTTATACGAGCAGTAAGTGTGCCAGAAATTTTACTAGAACAGTATGAAAAGCTAACGACATTAATTGCACCAATGTTCCAAATGTGGTTTGTGCTTTGTGAGCAAGCATTGATGAACAATTATCGTTTTACAAATCCAGCAGCTATTGCAGGAGCAAATGATTACTTATTTCGTTCTTCCAGAATGCTCAAGGTTACAAAAAAAGAGATTGCTCAGCAATACGGAGTATCAGTGTCAACTTTATCGAAGTATATTGAAGAAATTTTAATGTTTTTACCAGACACTCATAATTAGACCGTGAGCAACATAGTTGAATAACTTTTTACTTTCACATACGATGAACATACTAACATTATTATAAAAAAGTAAAAAATCTGTTTAGGGGGAAGTATTTATGTCAGAAGAAAAAATTTATGATGTAGTAATAATTGGTGCAGGTCCAGCTGGAATGACTGCTGCTGTTTATACATCACGTGCCAACCTTTCAACTTTAATGATTGAACGTGGAATCCCTGGCGGACAAATGGCAAATACAGAAGAAGTAGAAAACTATCCTGGGTTTGATACAATTTTAGGGCCTGAGCTATCTACAAAAATGTTCGATCATGCTAAGAAATTTGGTGCAGAGTATGCATATGGCGATGTAACAGAAATTATTGATGGTGAGGAATATAAAACAATAATTTCAGGTGCTAAAGAATATAAAACACGAGCAATTATTCTTTCTACAGGTGCCGAGTATAAAAAAATGGGCGTGCCTGGCGAAAAAGAACTTGGTGGCCGCGGTGTCAGCTATTGTGCAGTATGTGATGGTGCATTCTTCAAACAAAAAAATCTTGTTGTCGTAGGTGGCGGAGATTCAGCTGTTGAAGAAGGCGTTTATTTAACTCGCTTTGCTGATAAAGTAACAATTGTGCACCGTCGTGATAAATTACGTGCACAAAAAATTCTCCAAGATCGTGCCTTTGCTAACGAAAAAATTGATTTCATTTGGAATGCAACAGTCAAAGAAATTAATGAGGCAAACGGTAAAGTTGGAAGTGTAACATTACAATCAACTGTAGATGGTGTTGAATCTAATTTTGCTACTGATGGCGTATTCGTATACATTGGTATGCTCCCATTAACAAAACCATTTGAGTCTCTAGGTATTTTAAATGAGGCTGGTTATATTTTGACAAATGATAATATGGAAACGACAGTACCAGGTATCTTCGCTGCTGGAGATGTACGTGAAAAATCACTTCGTCAAATCGTTACAGCGACAGGTGACGGAAGTATCGCAGCACAAGCAGTACAGCACTATGTGGAAGAATTATTAGAAAAAATTAATGCTTAAAGTGATCATTGCTAAAGGCAGTTTCATCACCAGAGTTGTGGATGACATTTTTTTGAAATGTATGTCATTTATATAAGTTGATTGGAGTGGAGACTGGGCGACTCCTCGGGGATTAGCAATAGAGGAACGAAGGCTAAAACCATCACATCCTGTGATAACGCCTTCGTGACCAACATCGTGTTGGCCCGAGACCCTGCAGCGAAGCGGATGTTTTCTGTGCGAAAGCGAAGCGACAGCAACGAAGCGGCTCATCGGAAGCCCCCAGGAAGCTCTGCTCTGCGCGAAAGCGAAGCGTCAGCGGCAAAGCGCCCGGTCGGAACGGAAATCAACCACACGTTACGGTGATTAGCCCAAGATCGTTATTTTAAGGAAAAAAATACAATTTTAATACGGTCTTAATATAGTTGTAACTTGAATGACATATAAAAGGTGTAATATATAAATTGTAATTAGCAATCCCCCTTTTATTTTGTTGAGTAGGTTGTTTCCACCAAATTAGGTGGAGCAACCTATTTTTGTTATGAACGGAAATTTTTATGGCGGAGTTTCATATGTTTGAGTAGAGGTTAAAAACAGTATCGATGAAGTTAAAATTGCAAATGAAGTAAAGTTTAGAATTGAGGACAAACCTTGTTTGGTCTTGCTATAATAAAAGGTAGAATGCAAAAGAGATTAGAGGTGTGCCTATGCAAAGGATTGCAAATTTAATAGCCGTAAAAGACGGTCAAGTGTTATTACTTCAGAAGCCGAGACGTGGCTGGTTCGTAGCTCCTGGCGGTAAAATGGAGAGCGGTGAATCGATTTATGAGGCTGCAGTACGTGAGTTTAAAGAAGAAACAAATGTCACACCAATAAATGCTCATTTAAAAGGTGTTTATACGATGGTTATTAAAGAAAATAATGAGGTAGTGGACGAATGGATGCTTTATACATTTGTTGCAAAGGATGTAGAAGGAGTACCGTTTAAAGAAACTAGAGAAGGCAAACTTGCATGGCACCCAGTAGAGGATTTGAAACATTTGCCAATGGCTGAAGGTGATCGTACAAACTTACAATTTGCTATCTCACAAACAGGCATTCAGTACGGTACATTTGAATACACAACTGATTTTGAATTACTGCATGAGAAAATACAAATATCAATTGAACAATAAAGGAGCTGCATGACAGTGGTGGTTGAAGGACCAAAAGGTACACATGAATTGGTTATTATTACAGGAATGTCTGGAGCTGGGAAAACAGTAGCTATTCAAAGCTTTGAGGATTTAGGGTATTACTGTATTGATAATTTACCACCAGCGCTACTCACAACATTTTTAACCTTACTAAGGGATTCTGGTAAAAATATTACACGTATAGCAGCTGTCATGGATATGCGTGGTGGCGACTTTTTTGATTCTCTTATCGGCGCTCTCGACCATATTCTTAAAGAAGGCGATATAGTTGCACGAATTTTATTTTTAGATGCAGATGATGCAGCTTTAGTTAGACGTTATAAAGAGACAAGACGTGCACATCCATTAGCTGTAAATGGTTTGCCATTAGATGGCATTAAACAAGAACGTAAGCTTTTATCCGAAGTAAAAGGTCGCGCTAAATTTGTCTATAATACATCTAATATGAAGCCTAAAGAGCTACGTGAAAAAATCGCTAAAGAATTTGCCAGTGATGCTGATAATATTTTCTCGGTAAATATCATGTCTTTTGGATTTAAACATGGTATGCCGATAGATGCCGACTTAGTATTTGATGTCCGTTTTTTAAAAAATCCATATTATGTAGAAGAGTTACGCCATAAAACGGGATTACAAACTGAGGTTTCTTCTTATGTTCTGGCACTTGAAGATACGCAAACACTCATTCAGAAACTAACGGATTTGTTTGAATTTATGATTCCACTCTATAGACAAGAGGGCAAATCACAACTTGTCATTGCCTTTGGATGTACTGGAGGACAGCATCGTTCAGTAACATTAGCAGAGTATTTTGGGGCATATTTAGCTGGGAAGGAAAACACTGTTATTACACATCGTGACATCAATCGTAGAAAGGATTGAGTGAATGGGAAAGAAGCGAACAAAGCTTGTTGTAATTGGTGGTGGTACGGGGCTTTCTACGTTACTACGAGGGCTCAAGCACCACCCATTTGATATTACTGCAATTGTGACAGTAGCAGATGATGGTGGTTCTTCGGGACGCTTACGAGATGACTATGATATTCCACCACCAGGTGATGTCCGTAATGTGATCGCGGCGTTATCGGATGTTGAGCCGCTTGTAGAGCAAATGTTTCAATACCGTTTTTCTGCATCGGAAGATTTACGTGGGCATTCATTAGGTAATTTAATGCTGACTGCTTTAACAGATATTACTGGGGACTTTAACCATGCTATTAGTGAAATGGGAAAGGTTTTAAAGGTTCATGGTCGCGTCATACCAGCAGCCAATAAAAAGATAAATTTACATGCTGAACTTGAGGACGGTTCAATCATTGAAGGGGAATCTAAAATTCCAAAGGCTAAAAAACGAATTAGTCGTGTTTTTTTAGTTCCAGAAAACGTGAAACCGTTACCAGAGGCTATTCGAGCAATTCATCGTGCTGACTATATTTTAATTGGTCCAGGAAGTTTATATACAAGCATTATTCCAAACCTCCTTGTAAAAGGAATAGGAGATGCTGTTGTAAAGGCTAAAGGAAGAAAAATTTACGTTTGTAATTTAATGACTCAAAAAGGTGAAACCATTTCCTATACAGCAGGCGATCATGTTAAAGCTATATATAAGCATGTGGAAGACTCCTTCATTGATTCTATATTGGTAAATGATGTAAAACTTCCTCATCCTGTAAAAGAGCTTTATAAGGAAGAGTGTGCTGAACCAGTAACATTTGACGTTGCAAAGCTTGAAAGTATGGGATTAGAGGTTATTCAACGAGATATTGCCACGATTCGCCCAGATGGGACGGTGCGTCATAATGCTACAAACGTTGCGAAATGGCTTGTAGATTACGCAAATATCTATAAACAAGAAGTTAGTGAACCATAAAGCGCTTATTGTATATGATAAGATGAACATATACATAGAACAAAAAGTTGAAAGGAGGGCGTGATATGTCTTTTGCTTCTGAAACGAAAAAAGAGTTAACTCAAATAGAAGCGGACAATCATTGTATGAAAGCAGAAGTATCTGCCCTAATTCGTATGAATGGTTCATTATCCTTTGCTAATAAACAGTTAAGCTTAGACGTACAAACTGAAAACGCTGCAATCGCAAGAAGACTTTATACGATTATGAAGAAGCTGTATCCATATAATGTAGAGTTACTTGTTAGAAAAAAAATGCGTTTGAAAAAAAATAACGTATACATTTGCCGCGTAAGAGAAGGTGCCCGTGAGCTACTGATTGATTTAGAAATCATCTCAGACGACTTTCAATTTAATCATACTATTTCTCGGAAGCTCATTAAAAAGAGTGGTCAAAAAAGAGCATACTTACGGGGTGCGTTTTTAGCTGGTGGCTCTGTCAACAATCCAGAAACATCGGCCTACCATTTAGAAATTTATTCATTATATAAAGAGCATGGCGAGGCTTTAATGGATTTAATGAATGAATTTGAGCTAAATGCAAAAACAATTGAACGAAAAAAAGGCTTTGTAACTTATTTAAAAGAAGCAGAAAAAATTTCTGATTTTCTTAATATTGTTGGAGCGCATCAAGCAATGATGAAATTCGAAGACGTTCGCATATTGCGCGACATGAGAAATAGTGTTAATCGCATAGTTAACTGTGAAACAGCGAACTTGAATAAAACAATAGGCGCAGCATTACGTCAAGTAGAGAATATCCGATTTATTGAAAATTCAATTGGCCTAGATCAATTGCCAGAAAAACTGCGTGAAATTGCACGATTACGCGTAGAATACCAAGATGTAACACTAAAAGAACTTGGTGAAATGGTATCAAGTGGAACGGTTAGTAAATCCGGTGTCAATCATCGATTACGGAAAATAGATGAAATTGCCGATGCATTAAGAAGCGGAGAAAAAATTGGTGGTTAAATTTTCATACTTTTCAGGTATGAATGTGATGTTTAACTTCTTTCAGTAATTATTATCTGTAGCGAAAGCGAAGCGTGAGCTACAGGTGTTTTATGTAACGAAAGCGAAACGTCAGTTACAAATGTTTTATGTAACGAAAGCGAAGCGGCAGTTACAAATGTCTGTCGTACCGAAAGCCGGCAATTATGCGGAGGCATAATTGATTCGTGTCTTGTTCTTTTGCTAGTAAGTAAGGTAAGATAAAAATAATAGATGAACGGTAGTAAAGGGGAGTTTTAAGAATGACCGAGAGAAGAGTCCATGTGAAATTAAAATTAGGACTACAAGCTAGACAAGCAGCACTATTTGTACAAGAAGCAAATCGTTTTAGCGCCGATGTCTTTCTGGAAAAAGACGAGAAAAAAGTAAATGCTAAATCCATTATGGGTGTTATGAGCTTAGCCATTGCAAAAGGAACAGAGGTTGTACTTAGTGGCGATGGCAACGATGCTGAGCAAGCGGTTACAGCATTAGCAGCACTAATCGAAAAAGAAGATTAAAAAACTATGATGCAAAAACTGTCCAAACAGTAAAACTTACATGTTGGACAGTTTTTTTGCGCTTTTGCACCGAATAAATAGGTCCTGAAAATAGAGTCAAAGCGATGGGAAGTAAGGATGGGACGAGGGAAAGAAAGGCCAAAGTTGTGGATAGAAACGTCAAAATGATGGATAGAGTAGGCAAAGTCGTGGAAAGAGTAGGCAAAATCGTGGATAGAGTAGCCAAAGTCGTGGATAGAAAGGCCAAAGTCAGGATAGAACCGTTGAAATGATGGGTAGAAGAGCTAAAGCGACGGAAGGAAAAGTCAGAGCGACGGAAGGAATGGCCAAAGCGACGGAAAGAATAGTCGAAGCGACGGAAGTAAAAGGCTGAGACGGAAAGAAGAGTCAAAGCGACGGAAAGAAAGGCCGAAGTGACGGAAGGAAAAGTCAGAGCGACGGAAAGAC
>NZ_JBLLLQ010000007.1:119541-124054 GCF_047737915.1 Lysinibacillus sp. NPDC056185 | reverse complement strand
GAAGGAAAAGTCAGAGCGACGGAAGTAAAAGGCTGAGACGGAAAGAAGAGTCAAAGCGACGGAAAGAAAGGCCGAAGTGACGGAAGGAAAAGTCAAAGCGACGGAAAGAAAGGCCAAAGCGACGGAAGGAAAAGTCAGAGCGACGGAAAGAAAAGGTTGCGGCGGAAAGAATAGTCGAAGCGACGGAAAGAAAGGCAGAAGCGACGGAAGGAAAAGTCAGAACGACGGAAAGAAGAGCCAAAATCGTGGATAGAACCATCAAAATGATGGATAGAGTAGCCAAAGTCGTGGATAAAACCATCAAAATCGCGGATAGCCCAATCAAAGTGAAGGATAGCCTCATCAAACCATACATACATTTAATGTCGAAAAACAAAAAAAGACATCTCAGAAATAATCTGGGATGCCTTTAGCATTTTTATTTACGTTCCATAATTTGGTCGATTAGGCCGTATTCTTTTGCACGCTCAGCTGTCATGAAGTTATCGCGATCTGTATCTCTTGCAATGACTTCAAGTGGTTGACCAGTACGTTCCGATAAAATTCCATTTAATTTTTCACGTAAGAATAAAATACGTTTTGCAGCGATTTCGATTTCAGTTGCCTGACCTTGTGCACCGCCAAGAGGTTGGTGAATCATTACTTCAGCATTCGGTAATGCGAAACGTTTACCAGGTTCACCAGCAGCAAGTAGGAAAGCACCCATAGATGCAGCCATTCCGATACAAATTGTTTGTACTTGTGGCTTGATAATTTGCATTGTGTCATAAATTGCCATACCAGCAGTGATAGATCCACCCGGTGAGTTAATGTAAAGAAAGATATCTTTGTCTGGATCTTCTGCTTGTAGGAATAGAAGTTGAGCAACAATTGAGTTAGCAACGTTGTCGTCAATTGCACTTCCTAATAGGATAATACGGTCTTTTAGTAGTCGTGAATAGATGTCATACGCACGTTCACCACGACTTGTTTGTTCAATAACTGTAGGAATTAAATTCATGTTAAATCCTCCTTAAAAAACTAAATTCGAATACTTTTGCTGAAAACTTCCTTGGTAATTCAGCTGTATCCTTATCATACACATTATAGTCAGGGAAGGTCAAATATTAACCCTGTTAAAGTAAAATAAATTAAATCAATTTTGCTTTGGCGTAATTATAGCCGCAACTTCGCATTCGCCCAGAAACCATTAGATGCCGCCGTTTCGCTTTCGTCCAGAAAACATTAGACGCTGCAACTTCGTGTTCGCCCAGAAACCATTAGATGCCGCCACTTCGCGTTCGCTCAGAAAACATTTGATGCCTCCGCATTGCTTTAACTACAAAAACATTTACCGTTGCCGCTTCGCTTCCACGCAGATAAAAAATACCGCGAACGCCTCGCTCTCACACAGATAAACAGTATGTCCAGAATTTAAAGTGTGTCCGCGCAATTCAAAATCCATGACATCCGTCAGAGGATTATCTTTTTTTTATAGGTATTTTGACACTTAATGAATCAAAATAAAAAAAGTTAAAATGTTTTGCATTCTATAGTTGAAATATGGGCAATACGTTTGTATAATTGATAAGGTCACATAAGTTAAAGTACAGTACACTATTTTGTCAGGTATGCTTCAAATGAGGGTTATCTACATCATGCTTTTCGTAAAGCCTAGGGTGAGTACTTTTTTTTTTGTTTAATTGCCCTCGTGGTGTAATGGATAACACGTAAGATTCCGGTTCTTGCACTGGGGGTTCGATTCCCTCCGAGGGCGCCATTTTACTGATTATTTGATTTACTTTTATAACTCAATTCTCCTAATAAGTAGTTTAGCAGCCTGCTTAGTGGGGAAAAGAGAAGGAAAAATAATGGAAATATTGCCTAGTAGGCATTATTCCCGTATTTGTTTCTTTCAAACCTTCAAAAAAGCAACAACTCCAAATTATTTTTTAGTGAACATACTGTACGTGAAGACTAGTTATACTAGTCGAAAAAAAGAATCCTATCTGAGGGGATTCTTTTTTTTTGCAAATAATCTAAAAATAGCACCAGAAATGAATGTATAAACATTTATTTCTGGTGCTATTTTCAGTTATGATTCGCACTGTTTTATTTTTAGAAAGAGATCGTATTGTCTTTATGAATGATGGCTATATTGGCGAAGAGGGGACGCGGGAAGAGCTTTTTGGGCATCTACAGCATTAGGAAAAGTTTTAAAATCCTTTAAACAAGAGCAGCCCCGTGTGATAGTGACCACAGATGGGGCTGCTCTTGTTTTTTATCATTAATGAAGGGGATTTGTTGTAGTGCCGTATGCGTTAAGCATCGTTTGCATATCTTGTTGAGAAAATTGAGGTACTTGATAGTAGCCATGCATATTTTGGTAAATAGATAATTCGTATGCCATTTCAATGCAGTTGGGAATACTATCTGCAATAACACGACGAACAACAGGGTTTGTAGTTTCTGTTGCTGCTGCAGTCATACCTTTTGCCACACCTTTTTGAGCGCCAAGTAAGAAGCCAGAAATACATTCATCATTGAGTTCACTTGCATTTTGCATCGGCTTTTTAGGTTGGCCAGGATTCATTCCATATTTAAAATTATTTCCTGTCTCCATTTGATAGCGACCTGTAGGAACAGTCGGATCATGACCTGTGTTATAAGATTCCACAATAGTGTTATACATACCTAATGTGAAATTATATTGGCGATCCAAAATGCTAAGCAACTCTGTGTCCTTAACCTGTGGACGTAAAACAATGGATTGATTCATACAAGCAATGATTGCACCGATTGTTTCATGCAAGTCCATTTGCTCATGTCCACCATGATTTAGGCTTTGTTGTTGGTTGAATGATGTTTGGTTTGATGATTCGTTTTGAAACGATTGTGTCAAAAAAAGCGCCTCCTAAATATCATAGTTTGTTACAGTATTAAGTATGGCACGTTAGACAAATTTCATACGGTATTAATGCATTTGCATATATGTAGAATAGAGATGTTTTTTTGCTGCACATTAGTGGTAAGAAAAAAGAAAGGCTTATCGCCAAAACATGGATGATAGCTAAAAGAAAGCGAAGGAGGTTTTAGAATTGAAAAAAATATTTGGACCTGTAGGAATAATCGTTATTATTTTAGTTGTATTGGCCTTACTATTTATTCCAAAATACAATAGTCTAGTAACGGCCGAGGAAAGCGTAGATTCGAAATGGGCGCAGGTTGAAAATCAGCTACAACGTCGCTACGATTTGATTCCGAACTTAGTAGAATCTGTAAAAGGTTATGCTAACCATGAGAAAGAAGTGATCGCTAGCATTACAGAGGCACGTGCACAAATGGGAAGTGCGCAAAGTCCAAAGGAACAGGCGGTTGCCAATGATGCATTAAACAGAGCACTTGGTCGATTACTAGTAGTCGTAGAAAATTATCCAAATTTAAAGGCAGATGCAAATTTCCGTCAATTAATGGATGAATTAGCTGGGACAGAAAATCGTTTAGCAGTGGCTCGAGAAGACTACAACAATGAAGTGCAGACTTTTAATAAAACGGTTAAACGTTTCCCAGGCAATCTTATTGCAGGGATGTTTGGTTTTGAACAGAAAGAATACTTTAAAGCAGCTGCGGGTGCTGAAAAGGCACCATCTATAGATTTTGGCAGTTCAGGTAAACAATAATGAAACGGTTGATATTCCAACTTGCTATAGTTAGCATCATGTTTATTCTATCTATAAGAATGGCAGATGCCGCAATGCCGACACCGATGAAAAATACGTATATTCATGATTTTGCTAATGTTTTATCAACATCCGTAAAGGAAGAACTCAATCGTTATTCAGAGCAGCTAGACAAAGGTACAGGTGCTGAAATTATGGTCGTAACGGTAGATACTATTAACGGAGAAGAACCAAAAATGTATGCAACAAAAATGATTCGTTCATGGGGTATTGGCGATGCGCAAAAAAATAATGGTGTTTTAATTTTAGCAACATTTGGGCAGGGCGATGGCAATAATGATGTCGTTATTGCTGTAGGTCAAGGTCTCGAAGGAGCATTACCTGATGGCAAGTTGGGGCGCATTTTAGATACAGTGTTTTATCCAGATGCACGTGCTGGAGACATTAATAAGGCATTTAAAGCAACGTACGCTGAAGTATTTCAAACTGTCGCCCAAGAGTATAATTGGGATGGAGAGATGCCTGCAAATACAGCTGATGAAGAAATGCCAACGTGGATGATTATTTTAATTGTTATCATCGTACTTATTATTTATACGTTTATTTCCAATGGTAGAGGAGGAGGGCCTCGTTCTGGTAGACGTGGCGGTTTTCCGGGTGGTTTTCCAGGTGGTTTTGGAGGTGGCGGCTCTAGGGGCGGTGGTTTTGGAGGATTCGGAGGCGGCTCATCTGCTGGTGGAGGAGCGAGTCGGAAATTTTAACATCAGATGCCTTATATAATGTAAGTGAAATGGCAGTTACAAATATTTTTTGTACCGAAAGCGTAGCGACAGGTACAGATGTTTTTTGTAACG
>NZ_JBLLLQ010000007.1:0-119444 GCF_047737915.1 Lysinibacillus sp. NPDC056185 | reverse complement strand
ACGAAAGTGAAACGGCAGTTACAGATGTTTTTTGTAACGAAAGTGAAACGGCAGTTACAGATGTTTTTTGTAACGAAAGTGAAACGGCAGTTACAGATGTTTTTTGTAACGAAAGTGAAACGGCAGTTACAGAAGTCTCCCTCCTCTATAGGTGGTGAGATGAATGTAAGGTTGGCCTAAATAATTATGCCGAGGCATAATTGATTATATTCAAAAAGTGAGCTCATTGCAGTTCACTTTTTTATTGGTTTAAAAGTCAAATATGTTTAATTATTATCAATAATTGACAATAAAGATAAAATTGTTATAATTCAATTATATCGACTAACGATATAACACGAACTGATATAAGGAGGAATCATTTTGAAAAAGAGATTTTTATCAGCATCATTAGCGGTTATTTTAACGTCATCTGCGGTTATCCCTGTATCTATGCAGGAAGTGCGCGCTGCAAATGAAACTAGCAGTCAAGTAGAAGTAAAAGAGGAACGTTTATCTGCTAAGGAGTTTCTAAATTTAGCTGTAACAGCTTTAACATTCCAACATGGATCAGAGACAATGCGTCAGCAAATCATTGATCAATGGGTAAAAGGTGAAGAATTAAAAGATTTAAGTGTACATATTAAACGTGATGAAGCAGCACGTATTTTAGTAAGAGCTTTAAATAAAGAGGAAAAAGAAGCAACACTTGCTGAATATCAAGAAAAAGCTAATAAACTAGGTTTATTTAATGGTCTGTCAGCTAGTGAAACGATTTCTAAACAAGATGCGGTTAAAATCTTGAACAATGCTAAAAATGTGAAAAATGGTGTCGGCAATAATGAAGGTGTGAAAGAGATTTCCGTAGAAGATTTTATGAAAAATCCAGGAAACATGGGCTATGAACTTTCACCAGATGGCAATTACATTACTTATGCTTCTGCATGGGAAAATCGATTAAACGTTTTCGTGAAAAAAATGAATGACGATAGTGAGCCAGTACGTGTATCCAATTCAACGGATCGTGATATCGGGGGATTATTCTGGAAAGATGATAATTTACTATATGTAAAAGATAAAGGTGGCGATGAAAACCACCACATTTATTCAACATCTTTTAATGGTAATGAGGAAAAGGATTTAACACCTTATCCGAATGTAACAGTTGGGGTATTAAGTAACTTACAGGGTGTTAAAGATGAAATCCTTATTATGATGAATAAAGAAGATGTGAAAGTCTTTGATGTGTACAAGCTTAATGTGAAGACTGGAGAAACTACACATGTTGCGAAAAACCCAGGTAATATTACGAGCTGGTTAGCAGACCGTAATGGAAATGTACGTATGGCAGTTGCTTCAGATGGTGTAGTAGGCACTGTTCTTTATCGTGATTCAGAGAAAGATGAATTCAAGCCATTTATTGAAATAGAAGATGGAGATCAAGTAATGCCACTTGGTTTCACTAAAGACAATAAACATATTTTGGTGAAATCTAATAAAGGAAGAGATAAAGTAGAAGTAGTTAAATATGATTTAGAAGGCAATGAAGAAGTAATTATGTCCAATCCAGAAGTGGATGTAATGGGTGTATTATATAGTTCTGAGAAAGATAAAGTATTGTATGGTACATATGTATCAGATAAGATTCATTATCAATTCTTTGACGAGGACTTCGAAAAACTATTCCGTAAAATTCAAAATAAATTAGGTGTTCAAGAAAATGAAATGGCCATTTATGATTACAACAAAGAAATGACAAAATTCATTGTTAGTGTTTCTAGTGACACTGTTTTCGGAAAATATTATTACTATGATTCAACGACAGATGAAATGACTGAAATGGCAACACTAAGCCCTTGGTTAAACCCAGAGGAGCTTGCAGAAATGCATCCAATCTCATATAAGAGTCGAGATGGCTTAACGATTAACGGTTATTTAACTTTACCGAAAAACAAAGAGGCTAAAAATCTGCCACTTATCGTTAATCCACACGGTGGACCATGGGCACGTGATATGTGGGGCTTTAATAATGAGGTGCAATTACTAGCAAATCGTGGTTATGCAGTACTACAAGTGAATTTCCGTTCTTCAACTGGCTATGGAAAAGAATTTTTAGAGGCTGGTAATAAACAATGGGGTCTAAAAATTCAAGATGATATTACAGATGGTGTACAATGGGCAATCGACCAAGGCATTGCAGACCCTAAACGCATCGGAATTTACGGTGCATCATTTGGAGGTTATGCAACTTTAGCAGGGATCACTTACACTCCAGATCTATATGCTGCAGCAGTGGACTATGTAGGTGTATCCAACATCTTTACATTTATAAATACAATCCCTCCGTATTGGGACACATTGCGTAACCAGCTTTATCAGCGCGTGGGACATCCAGAAGAAGATAAAGAGCTATTAACAGCTGTTTCACCTGTCTTCCATGTAGATAAAATTAAAACACCGTTATTTGTAGCTCAAGGTGCAAATGATCCACGTGTAAATAAGGCTGAATCTGATCAAATCGTTGAAGCATTACGTGCAAGAGGCGTTGATGTGGAATACATGGTGAAAGATAATGAAGGACATGGTTTCCAGAATGAAGAAAACCGCATTGAATTTTATAATGCAATGCTAAAATTCTTAGATAGCCATCTAAAAAAATAATAGGAAAGAAGACTGTGCAGGAAGTAAGTTTCTTGCGTAGTCTTTTTCATCAGAACCAACAATTGACAAAAATGCTAAAGTTGGTATGATTTCATTGTATTTACAAAATACGTAATGCGTACTGATATAAGGAGGAATCATTTTGAAGAAGAGATTTTTATCAGCATCATTAGCGGTTATTTTAACGTCATCTGCGGTTATCCCTGTATCTATGCAGGAAGTTCGCGCTGCCAATGAAACTAGCAGTCAAGTAGAAGTTAAAGAGGAACGTCTATCTGCTAAGGAATTTTTAAATTTAACTGTAACAGCTCTAACATTCCAACATGGATCAGAGACAATGCGTCAGCAAATCATTGATCAATGGGTAAAAGGTGAAGAATTAAAAGATTTAAGTGTACATATTAAACGTGATGAAGCAGCACGTATTTTAGTAAGAGCTTTAAATAAAGAGGAAAAAGAAGCAACACTTGCTGAATATCAAGAAAAAGCTAATAAACTAGGTTTATTTAATGGTCTGTCAGCTAGTGAAACGATTTCTAAACAAGATGCGGTTAAAATCTTGAACAATGCTAAAAATGTGAAAAATGGTGTCGGCAATAATGAAGGCGTGAAAGAAATTTCTGTCGAAGACTTCATGAAAAATCCAGGAAACGTTGGATATGAGCTTTCACCAGATGGCAATTACATTACTTTTAACGCTGCATGGGAAAACCGTAGGAACGTTTTCGTGAAAAAAATGAATGACGATAGCGAGCCAGTACGTGTATCTAGCTCAACGGATCGTGATATTTATGCATCCTTCTGGAAGGATGATAATTTACTATATTTAAAGGATAAAGGTGGCGATGAAAACTACCACATTTATTCAACAACATTTAATGGTAATGAAGAAAAGGATTTAACACCTTATCCGAATGTAACAGTTGGGGTATTAAGTAGCTTACAGGGTGTTAAAGATGAAATTCTTATTATGATGAATAAAGAAGATGTGAAAGTCTTTGATGTATACAAACTTAACCTAAAGACTGGTGAAACTACACACGTTGCGAAAAACCCAGGTAATATTACGAGCTGGATAGCAGATCGTGATGGAAATGTACGTATGGCAGTTGCTTCAGATGG
This sequence comes from Lysinibacillus sp. NPDC056185, assembly GCF_047737915.1. NCBI lineage: Bacteria > Bacillati > Bacillota > Bacilli > Caryophanales > Bacillaceae > Lysinibacillus > Lysinibacillus sp. NPDC056185. Next base: position 115,682 of record NZ_JBLLLQ010000007.1, on the reverse strand, counting down.
TGTAGTAGGCACTGTTCTATATCGTGATTCAGAGAAAGATGAATTCAAGCCATTTATTGAAATGGAATCAGGGGATCAAGTAATGCCACTTGGTTTCACTAAAGACAATAAACATATTTTAGCAAAATCTAATAAAGGAAGAGACAAAGTAGAAGTAGTTAAATATGATTTAGAAGGCAATGAAGAAGTAATTATGTCCAACTCAGAAGTGGATGTAGCGGGTGTATTATATAATTCTGAGAAAGATAAAGTATTATATGGTGCATATGTAACAGATAAGACACATTATCAATTTTTTGACGAGGACTTTGAAAAACTATTCCGTAAAATCCAAAATAAATTAGGTGTTCGTGAAAGTGAATTAGTCATTAATGATTACAACAAAGAAATGACAAAATTCATTGTTAGTGTTTCTAGTGACACTGTTTTCGGAAAATATTATTACTACGATTCAACAACAGATGAAATAACAGAATTAGCGACATTAGGCTCTTGGTTAAACCCAGAGGAGCTAGCAGAAATGCATCCGATTTCATATAAAAGTCGAGACGGTCTAACAATTAACGGTTATCTAACTTTACCGAAAAATAAAGAGGCTAAAAATCTGCCACTTATCGTCAATCCACACGGTGGACCATGGGCACGTGATATGTGGGGCTTTAATCCTGAAGTACAATTACTAGCAAACCGTGGTTATGCGGTACTACAAATGAATTTCCGATCTTCAACTGGCTATGGGAAAGAGTTTTTAGAGGCTGGTAATAAACAATGGGGTCTAAAAATCCAAGATGACATTACAGATGGTGTACAATGGGTAATCGATCAAGGTATAGCAGATCCAAAACGCATCGGAATTTACGGTGCTTCATTTGGAGGGTATGCAACTTTAGCTGGTATTACTTACACTCCAGATCTATATGCAGCAGCGGTAGACTATGTAGGTATATCAAATATCTTTACATTACTTAATACAATCCCTCCATATTGGGAAACAGCGCGTAAACAGTACTATGAGCGTATAGGCCATCCAGAGAACGATAAAGAGTTATTAACAGCCGCTTCACCTGTTTTCCATGCGGATAAAATTAAAACACCACTATTTGTAGCTCAAGGTGCAAATGATCCACGTGTAAATAAGGCTGAATCGGATCAAATTGTGGAAGCATTACGTGCAAGAGGCGTTGATGTGGAATACATGGTGAAGGACAATGAAGGTCATGTCTTCCAAAACGAAGAAAACCGCATTGAATTTTATAATACAATGCTAAAATTCTTAGATAGCCATCTAAAAAAATAATAAGAAAGAAGACTGTGCAGGAAGTAAGTTTCTTGCACAGTCTTTTATTATTTAAGGTCCTACTATAAAGAATATCTCTTTTTATCATACGAACCAACAATTGACAAAGGTACCGAAATTGTTATAATTTCATTATATTTACAAATTATACAATACGTACTGATATAAGGGGGAATCATTTTGAAAAAAAGGTTTTTATCAGCATCATTAGCGGTTATTTTAACGTCATCTGCAGTCATTCCAGTTTCTATGCAGGAAGTGCGCGCTGCCAATGAAACTAGTAGTCAAGTAGAAGTAAAAGAGGAACGTCTATCTGCTAAAGAATTTTTAGATTTAACTGTAACAGCTCTAACATTCCAACACGGATCAGAGACAATGCGTCAGCAAATCATTGATCAATGGGTAAAGGGAGAAGAATTAAAAGATTTAAGTATCAATATAAAACGTGATGAAGCGGCACGTATTTTAATAAGAGCTTTAAATAAAGAAGAAAAAGAAGCAACACTAGCTGAGTATCAAGAAAAAGCAAATAAGCTTGGTTTATTTAACGGTCTGTCAGCTAGTGAAACGATTTCTAAACAAGATGCGGTTAAAATCTTGAACAATGCTAAAAATGTGAAAAACGGTGTCGGCAATAATGAAGGTGTTAAAGAAATTTCTGTCGAAGATTTCATGAAACACCCAGGAAACGCCGGCTATCAGCTTTCACCAGATGGTAATTACATTACTTATAAATCTGCATGGGAAAATCGTTCAAATGTGTTCGTAAAGAAAATGAATGATGATAGTGAGCCAGTACGCGTATCTAGTTCAACAGATCGCGATATTGGTGGATCCTTCTGGAAAGATGATAATTTACTATATGTAAAGGATAAAGGTGGCGATGAAAACTTCCACATTTATTCAACAACATTTAATGGTAATGAGGAAAAGGATTTAACGCCATATCCGAACGTAACAGTTGGGTTATTAAGTGATCTACAGGGCGTTAAAGACGAAATCCTTATTACGATGAATAAAGAAGATGCAAAAGTCTTTGATGTGTACAAGCTTAATGTGAAGACTGGAGAAACTAAACATGTTGCGAAAAACCCAGGTAATATTTCAAGTTGGTTAGCAGATCATGATGGAAATGTACGTATGGCAGTTGCTTCAGATGGTGTAGAAGGAACAGTCCTTTACCGTGACTCAGAGAAAGATGAATTCAAACCATTTATTGAAATGAAAGCAGGAGATGAAGTAATGCCACTTGCTTTCTCTAAAGACAATAAACATATTTTTGCAACTACTAATAAAGGAAGAGATAAAGTAGAAGTAGTGAAATATGATTTAGAAGGTAATGAGGAAGTAATTATGTCCAACTCAGAAGTGGATGTAATGGGTGTATTATATAATTCTGAGAAAGATAAATTATTATACGGTGCATATATAACAGATAAAGGACACTATCAATTCTTTGACGAGGACTTTGAAAAAATATTCCGTAAAATTCAAAACAAATTAGGTGTTCAAGAAAGTGAATTAAGCATTAATGATTACAATAAAGAAATGACAAAATTCATTGTTAACGTTTCTAGTGACACTGTTTACGGAAAATATTATTACTACGATTCAACAACAGATGAAATGACAGAAATGGCAACATTAAGCCCTTGGTTAAAACAAGAGGAGCTTGCAGAAATGCACCCAATTTCATATAAAAGTCGAGACGGTCTAACAATTAACGGTTATTTAACTTTACCGAAAAACAAAGAGGCTAAAAATCTGCCACTTATCGTCAATCCACACGGTGGACCATGGGCACGTGATATGTGGGGCTTTAATCCTGAGGTGCAATTACTAGCAAATCGTGGTTATGCAGTACTACAAGTCAATTTCCGTTCTTCCGTAGGATACGGTAAAAAATTCCTTGAAGCTGGTAATAAGCAATGGGGTCTGAAAATTCAGGATGATATTACAGATGGCGTACAATGGGCAATCGACCAAGGCATTGCAGACCCTAAACGCATCGGAATTTATGGTGCATCCTTTGGAGGTTATGCAACATTAGCAGGTATCACTTATACACCAGATCTATATGCAGCAGCAGTTGATTACGTAGGTGTATCGAATATCTTTACACTATTAAATACAATCCCTCCATATTGGGAAACAATGCGTGAAATGCTTTATGAGCGTGTAGGGCATCCTGAAAAAGATAAGGAGCTATTAACAGCAGCTTCACCTGTCTTCCATGTGGATAAAATTAAAACACCGCTATTTGTAGCTCAAGGTGCAAATGATCCACGTGTAAACAAAGCTGAATCTGATCAAATCGTTGAAGCATTACGTGCAAGAGGTGTTGATGTGGAATACATGGTGAAGGATAATGAAGGCCATGGTTTCCGTAATGAAGAAAACAGTATCGAATTTTACACTGCAATGCTAAAATTCTTAGATAGCCACCTAAAAAAATAATATAAAGAAGACTGTGCACAAATTTCTTGCACAGTCTTTTCTAGTTGAAGACTCTAAATTGTTCTTGCCACTCCCGATTGTACAGTCGAGACTTATTTGGATGAAGAGCCGTTATAAGAGCTGAAAAGTATTTCGATATATATCATTTTTCTTATTGTTAATTAATGCGATACAACGGGCTAGCTTTTCTACTCCAACATGAATTTGACGCTCATTCACTTGAGAAATACTTAATCGAATCAGATTTTCCTTTTTATATTCTGGTAGGAACATTCTAGCTGCATCATCCACAAGGACATTTTGCTCTTTTAACAAATTGACGATCTGCTTTGCAGTCACTTTCTCGGGCAGGGAGATAGTAAGATAAAATCCTGAAGAGGGTTTCGTATAATGCGTGTTATTTGGCAGCAATAACTCACAAGCTTCCTGAAGATGTTTCATTTTTCTATAATATAGCTCTTTTATTTTCTTAATATGGCTATTAAACATTCCGTTTTTTAAATAAATTTCTAATGCTCCTTGTGAAAGAACCGAACTATTAAAATCGGCAGTAAATTTATAGCGTAAAAAATTGTTAGTCATTATTTTTGGAAGAACTAAAGACGCAACTCTTAAACCAGGTAGAAAAACTTTAGAAAAACTTTTAATATAAATAACTCTGCCAGAAGGATTGTACGCGAATAATGGATCGGATTTAGTATTTGGATCCAAATCCCCTAAAAAGTCATCCTCAACTATATAGACATCGTATTTTTCCGCTAATTCTACAATCCTTTTTTTCTCTTTATTTGTATAGCTATGTCCAAGTGGATTTTGAAACCTCGGAACAATATAGAAAAACTTGATATCGTTATTGCGAAATATATATTCTAGACGATCGAAATCAATTCCATCCATAGATAAATCAATCCCGAACGTAGTCACTTGCTGTAAATTGGCAGACTCTATAAAGCCAAAATAAGTAGGCTGTTCAATTAAAATATTGTTTTTCCCATTTGGAAATGGCATAGAAACTAATAAATTAAGAGCCTGCTGAGAGCCAGACACAATAAATAATCTTTCAGGTTCAGTAAATACTTGTAAGCTTTGCAAATACTTCACCATTTGAAGTCGTAAAGAGTATAGACCTTGTTGATCGGTGTAAGTGAATAATTCTTCTTTATAAGTATCAATGGCCTGATTGATACAGTGCTGAAAATCAATGTAGGGTATGATGTCTTTATCTGGACCAGCAGACAAAAAGTCAATAATATCATTTTTACTGTCTGGATTTTGAAATTCATTGACAATATAATAGCCGCTTTTAGGAACAGAAAAAATTAAGTGCTCTTTTTCTAGCTCTTCATATGCTTTAACAACTGTGTTTTTACTGCAGGAGAATTTTTCAGAAAGTTGTCGTACTGAAGGAAGTTTACTACCCGCTATAAGTAATCCCTGTGCCAGTTGAGCTTTAATTTCATCAATAACCTCATTATATTTTGTATACAATGCAAAGCCTCCTTTATTCTGTACCAGGACAGATGACGGAAAATACCGTTTATTTTTACGGTAGTTCCTCTTAATATTTATTATACCAGCACAAATGGTACAGATTTGTATAAAAATATAAGGGGTTGGTAATGGTGCAGGACAATAAGAAGGAAAAAATGGGGTTATTATTAGGCTTAGTGGGCGTCATCTGTTTCAGCTTAACATTACCTGCAACAAGTGTAGCAGTAGAATATTTCGGGACTACAATTGTTGGCTTAGGAAGAGCGGTAGTAGCTTCAATTTTAGTTGCTCTTGTATTAGTTGTGAAAAAAGAAAAACTGCCCACTGCTCGTCAATTCAAGAGTTTAATTATTGTCTCTTTAGGCGCAGTTTTAGGATTCCCCTTGCTCACCTCTTGGGCTATGACAAGTTTGCCAGTTTCTCATGGAGCTGTAGAGTTAGCCCTTTTACCTTTAGCTACAGCGGGGTTTGCAATGATAAGAGGAGGCGAAATTCCGTCCATTAAATTTTGGATATCAAGTATAGTTGGGGCATTGGCAGTAATGATTTACGCTATGTATCTTGGACTGGGCCAATTACATGTTGCAGATTTAGCATTATTGGCAGCAGTCATTATACTCGGACTTAGCTATGCTGAAGGAGGGGTACTAGCACGAGAATTAGGAAGCTGGCAAGTAATTGCTTGGGCAATTATCATTGCTACTCCTTTTCTTATTATTCCAGTGTTACTAAACGTATCAGTTGAGATGTTGCATGCTCCTTTAAAAGCTTGGATTAGCTTTTTGTATCTTGCTATTGTGAGTCAATTTTTAGCATATGTAGCCTGGTATGGTGGAATGGCTATGGGAGGCATTTCAAGAGTAAGCCAAATTCAATATTTACAGCCATTTTTAATGATTATTTTTGCAGCTTTATTTCTCAATGAACCCATTACATTATTTACTATTGTAATAGCCTTCATTGTTGTGGCGTCCGTAATTATTGGCAAGAATACCGATGTTGTAAAAAAAGATTCTGAAACAATTAAACAATAAACAAAAGGTGTCATTACGGTATCTTGCTTATTAATAGCTGTTTCGTTTTATAATAGCTCTTAAGGGAGGTGCTGTAATTGAACGTGAAATTTTTTAGTCGAGATAATTGTGGACTTTGTGTAGAGGGACTGCATACTTTAAAGCTCGTACAGGAAGATATAGATTTCGATCTTGAAATTATTAATATTGAAGAAGATGAGAGCATACATGAAAAGTATATGTTAATGATTCCGGTAGTAGAAAAGGATGGGCAAGTAATACAATACGGCAATTTGGATTACGCAACACTTATGGAGCATTTGTGTAGCGAATAACAAAGGGGGAGTTGCTTATGTACGTACCAGCAGCTTTTAAAATGAAGGATAGATCCGAGATGATAGAAGTGATTCAGGAGAACAGTTTTGCAACACTCTTTTCAACTCATGAAGGAATGCCAGTTGCTACACATCTCCCGTTGTTGTTGAATAACACTAAGGACTGTTTAATTGGGCATTTTGCAAAAGGAAATCCTCAATGGAAGGATATTGAAAATCAACAGGTTTTAGCAATATTTCATGGGCCACATTGCTACATATCTCCCTCGTGGTATGAAACAAATCAAGCTGTCCCAACATGGAATTATGTAGCAGTACATGTTTATGGAGAAATCGAACTTATTGAACACGATGATGAATTGATACAATCCTTTAACAACATGATTAAAAAATATGAACATCATACCAGCACATATAGCTTAACTCAGGTAGATGATCAGCTTGTAAGCAATCTAAACAAAGGAGTTCAAGGCTTTAAATTAAAAATCTTAAGTATGGAAGGTAAGAAGAAGTTAAGCCAGAATCATTCTAATGATAGACAACAATTAGTAATTCAAAAATTAGAAGAAATCGAACATACAAATGAGCAACAAATCGCACGTTTAATGAGACAAAACAATAGATGAACCTTAAAAATTTCGCATTTTTCTTGCTATGTATGTAGCAGTGAGGAAGGAGCGGAATTTTTTAATTTCTTTCAGAGTGTGTCCAAACATCCACTGAAAAGAGGAACTCAGGCTAAGAACGCCACGTCTTATGGCAATTTATCTGTGCGAAAGCAACAACAACAACACAAGACTGAGTGACCAACATCGACAAAATTGATAGTTACTTTACCCGAATTTTTAGCGGTAATAACCACAATTCACAAATTGTTCAATGAAAGCGTTTAGAATTTGAACAGTTTGTGAAGACCTTCACATTTGGCTTTATTTTTAAAAAAATAAGAGTAGAATAGGAATCAGTAAGAGGTTGTTATAAAACAGTTTATCAATTGCATCACATTTTTAGTGATTGTTATATTACAAAAACGTATAGTTGAAGGGAGAATTCACCATGTGGGTTATTACAGTATTTGAGAAAAAGGACGTTCGTATTTTTGAATACACAAATAAAAATGAAGCAACAAAAGCTTTATGCGGATTTAAGAAAAACGCAATTTTATCTTACACAAAATAAGCTAACAAAAAACTCGTAGCCATGTCTAATTGGCTACGAGTTTTTCATTAATACTAGAAACAACACGATATTTATATTTATCAGACTCATCAGCATAACGTGTGGTTGATTTCCGTTCTGGCTGGGCGCTTTGCCGCTGACGCTTCGCTTTCGCGCAGAGCAGAGCTTCCTGGGGGCGTCCGATGAGCCGCTTCACTCGCGTTGCTCGCTCCAGGGTCTCGGGCCAACACGATGTTGGTCACGAAGGCGTTATCACAGGAGGTGATGGTTTTAGCCTTCGTTCCTCTATTGCTGATCCCCAAGGAGTCGCCCAGCCTCCACTCCAATCACCTAATCCTTTCTTTTTGCAATTGTCTTTTGCAAAAAAAGCTAATTTAAACTTTAGCGTATTCACAATTAGGCCACTATACATAAAATAAATAGTCCTTTATGTGTCTACATACAATGAACGCTAATTCCAGAGTGTTTTAATAAAAAAATTCCTTTTAGGTTTTATTTACAATATTTCCTCAAAAAATTGTACCCTTAAATTTCTCCGGTTTTTTTACATAGCTTTCGATTATAAATCCACATTCTGTGCAAATGATGAATTCAACAGCTGAACCTATACTCATCTTATTTTCAGGATGGATTACTCCATATCCATTTTGCTTACCTTTCCCCAATTCCTTCCCTCCGCATTTTGGACATTCTAAAGCCTTCGAAATAGAGTTATTCAATTTGAAACCCTCCCTTATATATGTGAGCTAACTATTTTTCTGATATACCCAATTATCTATTAATACGAATGAATTGTAAAATGGTTCCATATTATTCAACGTTTTCATAGTTGAAGAATTGAGAGCTTCATTCAACTTCAAATAATTCTTCCTCGTACTAAACAAATTTATTATTTTAAACGGCTTTATTGTAAATTAAACAAGTTTTTTGTTACTTTACATTATTTATAAAGCGTATTATAATGAAATTGTAAGTGGGACATAATTTTAAATAGTGGGACGAAAAATAACCCACCGCTATTGAAAAGGGAGTAGATTAATATGTTATCTGTACCTGAGGCACAGCAAAGGCTACTTCCAGAAATGTATCCGCTTCTACAATCGAGATATCGTATTTTGCAAACAGTTCAGCTTATGCAGCCAATTGGGCGTCGGACACTTGCTGATTCACTTAAAATGACTGAACGAGAAATTCGTAAAGAAACGGATATTTTACGCGAGCAAGGGTTATTAGATTCTCAAAAGTCGGGCATGGTATGTACAGACGAAGGTGAAGCAGTTATAGATAAGCTACGAGCACTAGTCTATGAATGGTCTGGTCTTACACAGCTAGCTAAATCATTGAAAAACCATTTTGGCTTCCAGCATGTAATTGTTGTTCCAGGTGATTACAATGAAGACGATACGATATTAACATTGCTTGGAAAAGAGGCAGCACAGCAATTTATGTCAACAACCTTTGATGATCAAATAGTAGCTGTTACTGGTGGCAAGTCGGTTGCATCACTCGCGCAATTTTTACAGCCAGCTGACGCAAACAACATCACATTTGTTGCTGCTCGTGGAGGTATTGGGCATGAAATGCAAATGCAAGCCAATACACTTGTCTCAACATTTGCCATGAAGATGGATGCACAGTATCGCACATTATTTTTACCGGAGCATTTAAGTGAGCAGGCCTATCAAGCAATGTTAACAGAGCCAATGGTAACTGAAATGATGAATTATTATGATCATGCAGATTGTGTTATTCATGGTATTGGCTCGGCAGAAGAAATGGCTGTTCGTCGTAATTCATCGCCGGAGGATTTACGGATACTCGAAGAAATGGGTGCAGTTAGTGAAGCATTTGGTTATTATTTCAATGCAGAAGGCGAAATTGTACATCGAATTCGAACAATCGGTATTCAGTTTGAGCAAGTGCAAAGAAGTAAGCAAGTCATTGCAGTCGCTGCTGGTAAACAAAAAGTGAAGGCGATGCTATCGTACTTTAAGGTAGCACCAAAGCAAACCATTTTTATAACGGATGAAGTAGCGGCAAAAGCTATCGCCGAAAGTTTATCTTCTTAATAAATTAACTTGGAACTCATATTTCAGCGGGTGCTACAACACTCTCTGAATGAGAATAAAGCCAATTGCGGATATTATAAATGTCCGAGGCAAAATTAATTATTTAAACAATATTGGAGGAATTGACAATGGCATTAAAATTAGCGATTAATGGATTTGGACGTATTGGACGATTAGTATTTCGTGAAGCTATGAAGCACGATGAATTCGAAGTGGTGGCAGTAAATGACCTAACAGATGCAGGTCAACTTGCACACTTATTAACTTATGATTCAGTACATGGTATCTACGATGCTGATGTTTATGCAGACGGCGATTCTTTCGTAGTAAATGGAAAAAACATTAAAGTTTATGCTGAGAAAGATCCTGCTAATTTACCTTGGGGCGAACTAGGTGTTGATGTAGTACTTGAATGTACAGGTAGATTCCGCTCAATGGAAGAAGTAGGTAAACATATTCAAGCAGGTGCTAAAAAAGCTATTCTTTCAGCCCCAGCGAAAGGCGAAATGCCAACGTTTGTTATGGGTGTTAACCATGAGGATTACAACCCTGAAACAGACGATGTTATTTCAAACGCTTCTTGTACAACGAACTGTCTAGCGCCAGTTGCAAAAATACTTGATGAAAAATTTGGCATTGAGCGTGGTATGATGACAACAATTCACTCATATACAAACGATCAACGTATCCTTGACTTCCCGCACTCTGACCCACGTCGCGCACGTGCTGGTGCAGTGTCAATGATTCCAACAACAACAGGTGCAGCAGTTGCAGTTTCAAAAGTATTACCTCACTTAAAAGGTAAACTAGATGGCTTCTCTATGCGTGTACCGACACCAAACGTTTCATGTGTTGACTTAGTAGTGGAGCTAAAAGCAGAAGTAACAAAAGAAGCCATTAATGCGGCGTTAAAAGAAGCTTCAGAAAACGAACTTAAAGGCATTTTAGGTTACAATGAATTACCATTAGTTTCAATTGACTACAATGGTAACCATAACTCTTCGACTGTAGATGGTCTTTCTACAATGGTATTAGAAAATAGTATGGTAAAAGTTCTAGCATGGTATGATAACGAAATTGGTTACTCTACTCGTTTAATGGACTTAGCTTTATATATCGCAGATAAAGGATTAAACACTAAATAAGTGTCATAATTCGATAACTTAAGTAAAAAGTGTGACATAATACTGCTTTTTGCGCACAAAAAGTATAGCCTTTATAATATCTAGAAGATATAATATACAAGGGTAATGGGAGTAAGGGAAATTTACCCTTACTCCTTTTTATCTTCATTCAGCAAATGTCTTTTGTAACGTAAGTGAAACGTCAGTTACAGAATACACCCACCTCAGAAGGTGGTGGTGAATGGAGATGTGCTTCCTTTTTAGTAGGTGTCCAAACACTTACTGAAATAGAGGAACTCAGTCTAAGAACGCCACGTCCTGTGGCAACGACTGAGTGACCAGCATCATGCTGGCCCAAAGCCTCCGGCGGATGTCACGGATTTTGAAAGGAATGAATTGTGCGGGCACAATTCAAAATCCGGACGCAATTACGCCAAGGCGAAATTGATACGAAATATAAGGCGGTCATGTGACTGGTTATGTAATCGCAAGACATAGAACGTGACTTTTGCTACTATATAAGCAAGTAAAAGGGTACTTCACCATAACGTGGGTTGATTTCCGTTCTGAGCGCTTTTTTTGAAAAGGCTTATTAAACAGAATTAATCCTATGTGATGATGGATCAACTATTTTTATCTAATACAGTTAAGTGAATGATGTGAGGAGCCAAGATGGGTGAATCCAGGTAATTCATGACTAAGAACTTTGAAGGGGGTTTCTTCATGTTAAATAAGAAGACGATGAAAGATATTGATGTAAAAGGTAAGCGTGTATTTGTACGTGTTGATTTTAATGTACCGATGGCAGATGGTGCGATTACTGACGAAACACGTATTCGAGCAGCAATTCCTACAATTGAATATTTAGTGGAACAAGGTGCCAAAGTAATTTTAGCTTCTCACTTAGGACGTCCAAAGGGTGAAGTAAAAGAGGATATGCGCCTAACTGCAGTCGGTGTACGTTTAGCTGAATTAATGGGTAAACCTGTTACAAAATTAGATGAGTCAATTGGTCAAGAGGTAGAAGAAGCGGTTGCAAATATGCAAGATGGTGACATTATTCTTCTTGAAAATGTTCGCTTCCACGCTGGCGAAGAGAAAAATGATCCAGCATTAGCAGAGCAATTTGCAAAATTAGCGGACGTTTATGTCAATGATGCGTTCGGTGCAGCTCACCGTGCACACGCGTCAACTGAAGGAATTGCCAAGTATGTACCAGCAGTATCTGGTTTCCTTATGCAAAAGGAATTAGATGTGCTAGGTAAAGCATTATCTAACCCAGAGCGTCCATTTACAGCAATTATCGGTGGTGCCAAAGTTAAAGACAAAATTGGTGTGATTGAAAGCTTATTAGAAAAAGTAGACCACCTAATTATCGGTGGCGGTTTATCATTCACATTCATTAAAGCGCAAGGCTATGATATCGGTAAATCTTTATTAGAAGAAGATAAAATCGATTTAGCAAAATCCTTTATTGAAAAAGCAAAGGCGAAAGGCGTGCAATTACATATGCCAATCGATACCGTTGTCGCAAACGAGTTTTCAAAAGATGCTGAAACACAAATTGTCGATGTAGACGCTATTCCAGCGGACTGGATGGGCTTAGATATCGGTCCAAAAACAGCTGCTAACTATGCAGAAGTTATTAAAAATTCTAAATTAATCATTTGGAATGGACCAATGGGTGTCTTTGAAATGGATAAATTCGCGAATGGTACAAAAACTGTAGCTGACGCTATGGCAACAACAACTGGTTATACAGTTATCGGTGGCGGGGATTCTGCAGCGGCAGTAGAAAAATTTGAAGTTGCGGATAAAATGGACCATATTTCTACAGGTGGCGGTGCATCACTTGAATTAATGGAAGGGAAAGAACTTCCGGGAATTGTGGCATTAAACGATAAGTAAAACTGTTTAAAATAAAAAACATAGGAGGCAATAACGATGCGTAAACCAATTATTGCAGGTAACTGGAAAATGTATAAATCATTTGAAGAGGCTATCCAATTTGTCGATGCGGTACAGGACAAACTTCCTTCAAATGATAAAGTAGACGCTGTTGTTTGTGCACCAGCACTTTACCTACCTACGCTTGTGCAAGTTGCTAGTGAATCTGAGCTAGCAATTGGTGCTCAAACGATGCACTATGAAAACGAAGGTGCATTCACTGGGGAAATTAGTCCAGCTCAGCTAGCAAGCGTGGAAGTAGACTATGTTATTTTAGGACACTCTGAACGACGTGAATATTATAATGAGACAGATGAAGCGATCAATAAAAAAGTTGCTGCAGCACTAGCGCATAATATCGTACCAATTATTTGCTGTGGAGAAACACTTGAGGAACGTGAAGCGGGGACTACCGAGCAAAAGGTTGCTCATCAAATTACAGCAGCACTTGCAGGATTTGGAGCACAAGAAGTGGAGCATATGGTGATCGCCTATGAACCAATTTGGGCAATCGGTACAGGTAAAACAGCTACAGCAGAAGATGCTAACCAAGTATGCGGAGCAATTCGTGCAGTAGTGAAGGAATTATATAATGCTGAAACGGCCAATGCTGTACGTATTCAATACGGCGGTAGCGTAAAACCTGAAAACATTCAGGAATTATTATCAAAAGAACATATCGATGGCGCTTTAGTTGGTGGAGCAAGTTTACAACCAGAATCATATTTAAAATTATTGGAGGCGGCAGCAAATGCCTAAAAAGCCAGTAGCATTAATTATTCTAGATGGCTTTGCATTTCGCGACGAAACTTTCGGAAATGCAGTAGCCCAAGCTAACAAACCTAACTTCGATCGTTTTTGGAATGAGTTCCCGCATTCAACATTAACTGCAGCTGGTGAAGCGGTGGGGTTACCTGAAGGTCAAATGGGGAACTCTGAAGTTGGACACCTAAATATAGGTGCTGGACGTATTGTCTACCAAAGCTTAACACGCTTAAACAAATCTATTCGTGAAGGAGATTTCTTTACGAATAAAGCATTTTTGGATGCAATAGCACATGCTAAAGCTCATCAATCTAAGCTTCATATTATGGGCTTACTTTCAGACGGTGGCGTACATAGCCATTATGAGCATATGTTTGCACTAATAAAGCTTGCTAAACAACAAGGCTTAGACAAAGTCTTTGTACATGGTTTCTTAGATGGCCGTGATGTTGGACCATCAACAGCTTTAGGCTATATTGAAGAAACTGAAAAACAAATGAAGGACATTGGCGTAGGTCAATTTGCTTCTATTCATGGTCGTTATTATGCAATGGATCGTGATAAACGTTGGGATCGTGTAGCCCTTACGTACAATGTGCTAGTAGATGGTGTTGGTCAAACAGCTGACAGCGCGGCAAGTGGCGTAGCGGCATCATATGAGCATGATGTAACAGATGAGTTTGTTATTCCATTTAGCGTTCAAGAGCAAGGAAAAGCAGTGGCAACAATTGACGATAATGACGCTGTTATTTTCTTCAACTTCCGCCCTGACCGTGCAATTCAACTATCTAAAGTGTTTACAAATAGTGAATTTGATGGCTTTGCTTTATCAGATAAGCAACCAAAGAATTTAAAATTTGTATCATTCACACACTACAGTGATGAAGTGCATGCTCAAGTTGCGTATGAAAACGACAACTTGAAAAATACGATTGGTGAAGTGTTAGCTTCTAATGGCAAAACACAGCTTCGTATTGCAGAAACAGAAAAGTATCCGCATGTTACATTCTTTATGAGTGGTGGTCGTGAGGAGAAATTTGAAGGGGAAGAGCGTATTTTAATTGCATCTCCAAAAGTTGCAACATACGATTTAAAACCTGAAATGAGTGCTTATGAAGTAACAGAAGCATTGCTTGCAGAGATTGCGGCCGATAAATTTGATGGCATTATTCTTAATTTTGCTAACCCTGATATGGTTGGGCATAGCGGAATGTTAGAGCCAACAATCAAGGCCATTGAAACAGTCGATGAATGTCTTGGTAAAGTAGTAGATGCACTCCTTGCAAAAGGTGGCGCAGCTATTATTACAGCTGACCATGGTAACTCTGATGAAGTTCTTACTTTAGAAGGGGCTCCAATGACAGCTCATACAACAAATCCTGTTCCAGTAATTGTGACAAAACCAAATTTAATGTTAAGAAATGGTGGCATTTTAGCCGATTTAGCGCCAACCATGTTAGAATTATTAGAGGTGTCACAACCTTCTGAAATGACAGGTCAATCATTAATTGAAAAAGAGGAGAATTAATTATGCCATTTATTACACAAATTTATGCGCGCGAAGTTTTAGACTCACGTGGGAATCCAACGGTAGAAGTTGAAGTATTTACAGAATCAGGCGCTTTTGGACGCTCAATCGTACCATCAGGTGCATCTACAGGTGAATATGAGGCAGTAGAATTACGCGACGGTGACAAATCTCGTTACCTAGGCAAAGGTGTATTAAAAGCAGTTGAAAATGTAAACACAATTATTGCTCAAGAGCTAGAAGGTAACTACTCAGTTCTTGATCAAGTAGTCATCGACAAAGCTTTAATCGAGCTAGATGGCACAGAAAACAAAGGTAAACTAGGTGCCAACGCCATTCTAGGTGTATCAATGGCAGTTGCACATGCTGCGGCAGATTATTTAGATGTACCTCTTTATCAATATCTTGGTGGATTTAACGCAAAACAACTACCAGTACCAATGATGAACATCATAAATGGTGGCGCTCACGCTGACAACAACGTAGACATTCAAGAATTCATGGTAATGCCTGTAGGAGCAGAATCATTCCGCCATGCATTACGTATGGGCGCTGAAATCTTCCACAACTTAAAAGCAGTGCTTAAAGCGAAAGGCTATAACACAGCTGTAGGTGACGAAGGTGGTTTCGCACCAAACCTTGGTTCTAACGAAGAAGCCATTACTGTAATTTTAGAAGCAATCGAAAAAGCTGGCTATAAACCAGGTGAAGAAGTAAAACTTGCAATGGACGTTGCGTCATCTGAATTATTCAATAAAGAAGATGGCAAATATCACTTAGACGGTGAAGGTGTTGTCAAAACTTCTGAAGAAATGGTTGACTGGTACGAGGAATTAACTGCTAAATACCCAATCATCTCAATTGAAGATGGCTTAGACGAAAACGACTGGGCAGGACACAAATTATTAACAGATCGCATTGGCGCTCGCGTACAATTAGTAGGCGACGATCTATTTGTAACAAATACGAAAAAATTAGCGGCAGGTATTGAGCAAGGTGTTGGTAATGCAATCCTTATCAAAGTAAACCAAATCGGTACGTTAACAGAAACATTCGAAGCAATCGAAATGGCAAAACGCGCTGGTTACACAGCAGTTATCTCTCACCGTTCTGGTGAATCTGAAGATGCAACAATTGCTGATATCGCAGTTGCTACAAACGCTGGTCAAATTAAAACAGGTGCTCCATCTCGTACAGACCGCGTAGCTAAATACAACCAACTTCTTCGCATTGAAGATCAACTTGGTGCAACAGCTGAGTACCTTGGTTTAAATTCATTCTATAACTTAAAATAAGCTATTACTAAGTAGCTTTACTGGTATCGCCTCAAAAGTATTTACATACTTTTGAGGCGATTTTTTGTTGTTGGTTGGGGTAGATTTTGGCAAAGTGATCGGGTAGCGTAGGAAAGTGATCAGGTAACCCCGAAAGCTGCTCGGGTAAGGCGAAAAAGTGATCGGGTTCCAAAGAGAAGTGTCAGGTACCGAGAGAACCGCTCAGGCAGGATAAAATTCAAACTATGATTAAAACTTCACCTTAGATGCTCTTGAAATTAGCTTTAATTAGATTCATTATGAATTTTTAATTTTAATAAATACACAAGACGGACATCATCTATCATTTTCTTTACTTCATTCTCGTCCTGCAAGTCATATGTTTGTAAAGAGTTTCCTTTTGATTCTCTGTATACAGCCAATACATAAGTTTCATTTAATTTTAATTTTACGGTTTCATCTCCAAGTGCAGAGTACCATCCACTAACAATACCTTCAGTGGATTGAATTTTGTCGATTTTTTGAGGGAATGATTTAACACTTGGTGCATAAAGAAAAGCAAATGATTCAGCATCATCATTCTTTATTATTCCAAACCCAATATTACCTTTCTCTACTTTGTTTGGACTTTGCCCATAAGATAGTGTCATTAGTGAATCAGATTCCAATTGCCCATCCTTGTAACTTTCAACCCAAAGATCAACCCAACTTTTATCAGCATTATTTAATTTGAAATTATAGTCAAATAGTATACCTAAATTTAAATCTTTGAAAGTACTCACATATTTAGAATCAGTATTAGTTGAAATAGTCGCTGATTCTGTATCATTTTGATTAGCACAGCCTGAAAGAAATGACAAAAATAATATTGATAGGATACTAAAAATTAAATATTTATTTCTCAAAAAAACAACCTCACCTTTTATAAATTTGCTGCCTTTAATAAAAAAGGCAAATTGCTCTATAGATTATTATTCGACAAAAATTGGTAAAGTCCTTGAAATGCTTTTACTGGGATGGATGTGTTTATTTCATTTATATACGATAAACCAGAGAAAATGGATCTACTCTTCTGAAAGGCAATGCAAGTGCAATGTTTAGTCCGTTATTATATATTTAATTCAAAACATAAATTACATATAGGGGAAAACAATACTGAAAGGAGAATTACGATGAAAATTTTTGAAACTGAACGACTTACCCTTCGCTTACAAACAACAGATGATGCGGATTTTATCCTTGAGTTAATGAATGATCCTTCATGGTTGCAGTTCATCGGTGATCGCGGATTGAGAACAGTAGAGGATGCATGTGAATATATAGAAAACGGACCAATTCGCATGTATGAGCAATTTGGATTTTGTCTTTATTTAGTTGAAAGAAAAGAAGATCAAACCCCCCTTGGAATTTGTGGTTTAGTTAAAAGAGAGTCGCTAGAAGATGTGGATATTGGCTTCGCTTTTCTACCTAAGTATTGGGGAAAAGGATACGCCTATGAAGCAGCCTCAGCAACATTGGCATATGGTATTGATATACTAGGGTTAAATCGTATTGTAGCTATCACAACTCAAGATAATGACGCTTCAGCCAAGCTACTTGAAAAAGTAGGTTTGAAGTTTGAGAGATTAATCCAGTTTTCCGATGATGCTGATGAACTTAGACTTTTTTCATTTGACTCCTTTTAGCAAATGTCTTTTGTAGCGACAGCAACAACACACGACTTAGTGACCAACATCGTGCTGTCGCTTCGCTTTCACACAAAAAACATTTGTTTGCCAAAAGCCTCCGGACGCAATTATGCCGAGGCATAATTGATTAGTCACTTAAAATTATTATGAAAGCAAAGGTGAGCATGTGAATATTAGAGAAGCGAATGAATTAGATTACCCAGAATTAAGAATAATCTATCTGGAATCGCGGCGTAAAAATTTCCATTGGGCTGCTTTAGAAGAATTGACTTTAGACGATTTTGATAAAGATACTATAGGAGAGCATATAATTGTAGCGGAAGAGGACCATCATATACTTGGATTTGCTTCATTATACTTGCCAGATAACTTCATTCATAATTTATTTATTCATCCAGATTTTTTAGGTAAAGGTGTAGGGGGTCACTTACTAAATGCCTCCATTAAAAAAATGAATAAACCGTTAAGATTAAAATGTGTATCCGAAAATCACAAAGCTTTGAAATTTTATGAGAAGAATGGTTGGAAGAAGGTAAATGAAGAAGGGGATAAGGAAAAATATTGGGTTATGATATATGAATAACGGATTAAGAAGGTCTTGAAATAACCTTCAAACAAGAGGGGCTTCGAGTTCATTTGTAACGAAGAAGAGGCCAGTAGCATGAATTTTAATATGAAGGAAGCTATTGAAATTCTGGAGCGTACACCGCAAACGTTGGAGTATTTTTTGATTGGATTATCAGATGGTGGCTGTTGCTGCCGCTTCGCTTTCGCACAGAGCAAAGCTTCCTGGGGGCGTCCAATGAGCCGCTTGGGGCAACAGATGTTTTTTGCGCGAAAGCGTAGTGCTAACGAAGCGTCAGTAAAAGGGTTTCATTCTGTGCGAAAGCGTAGTGCAACGAAGCGACAGCAACAGCACGATGTTGGTCACGAAGGCGTTATCACAGGAGGTGATGGTTTTAGCCTTCGTTCCTCTATTGCTAATCCCCAAGGAGTCGCCCAGTCTCCACTCCAATCAACTTTTCTACATGCTATGCGTTTAATAAAATATCATCTCTAACTTTCTATGGTGAAGCAAGTTAAAATGAATCCATGTAAGAATAACCTTTCCTTAATTGTTTTTAAGGAAGGGTTATTTTGTTAAACATTACATTTCGTTTGAATAGAACTTTTTTGATCTAAATGATAGCTGATAAATGTTAGCGATGAGGCAACGATTGCTACAATTCCCCCGAACCAGGATACATCAATAAGTTTCATATTCGTTGTGACAAATCCTCCAAGAGTTGAACCAATTGCAATACCAATATTTACAGAGACAGGAGTTAACGATGAAGCTAAATCTTTCGCAGATGGATAGTGCTTATCCGCTAAATCAATAAAATACAATTGCATGGTGGAGTTCATTGTATATACAATAAGGGCTATAAAAGATATGTTCAACAGTCCAAAAACAATGGACGTTGATGAAATATAAAATAACCCAAGAATCACAGCTTGTATAAGAAATATATATCGAAGCTTGCCGATTCCATTACGCGTTACCAATTTTCCACCTATTATCGTACTAAAGATAGATACTACCCCGTAAAGCAAGAATACTAGACTAATAGATCGTTCCGGGACAACTAGTACGTCAAGTAATAGAGGGGTTAGATAAGTGTATACGGTATATGTAGCTCCGATACTTAAAGCTGGAATAAAGAATGCTATGATAATACGCGAATTAGTTAATAAGCCAAGTTGTTTATTAAAAGAGCTTTTTGCTCCTATTAGTCCTTTAGGTATTGTAGCAGAGCTAGCAATGAACGAAATAATTCCCAAAAGGGCGGTAAACCAAAAGGACATTCGCCAGCCGCCTAATTGTCCAATATAGGTACCAATCGGCACTCCAATTACACTAGCTATAGTAAAGCCGGTAAAGATGATCGAAATAACAGGCCCCCTCTTTTCAGTTGGCATTACCTCGCTAGCGACTGCCATTGCAAGTGCAATTAAAATCCCTGTCACAACAGCTGTAAGTATTCTCGATACAATAAGTAGCCCATACGTTGCCGATAAAGCGGATAAACTATTACCTGCAATAAATAGTACGATTAATGTAAGCATTAGCGGATACTTTGAGAATCGACTGGATATTGCTGTTAAAATGGGCGTGCCGATTGCAAAGGATATGGCGAAAGTAGATACGAGAGCGCCAGCTGTAGAGATGGAGATATTTAAGTCGGTTGACACTTCGGATAGCAGCCCGACAATGACAAATTCACTCGTTCCAAGGACAAAGGTCAATAAAAATAAATTTAAAGTCAAAAGCTTCTGATGTTTAGTCAAAGCAATATCTCCTTCCTTACCATTCAAAAATTAAGCTCTTTCAACAGCAATCTGAACTTCTGCAACGTAGGATTCTGGATTGTCTAATTTTTTATGAGGAATGCAGATTTCACGGCGAGGTTCATTGTCCTTCAAGCGATATCCATTTCGTTCAATCCATAATGCTAACTCTGTACTTGCTGTGCAGCGGCTTGTTGTCGAGCAATGATGGACAAGTGTGGCCATCATCGGAGCTTCTGGCAATCTTTTTACTGTAAAAGGGGGGGAACTCGGTATATCGAACGTCAACGATCGAGCTACCTCTATATCAATGGCATCCTCACACTCTTCACAGCCATGCCAAAGTACCATTTGGGACAAGGAAGAATGCCCAGAGACTCCTAAATAATCATCCAGCTCTTGAAACATCTCAGGGATTTGTCTAAACGATGCTTTTTTACGATAAGACAATACGAGCTGTGGCTTAATTTCTTTTAGAACGACATCAAGTGAAGCTACATCTTTTCCCTCGTTCTCGATATTACACAGACTTTCCTTTATGCGAGCCAGTCTAGCGTTTTCGGCATCCAAAATGGATTGAATCTCATTTTGCTTAATTCTGAACATACCTCTAATTTGCTCAAGAGAGATATTCTCTCCCATCATTTGACGAATTTGCTCTAAGGAGAACCCCAATTCTTTGAACGCTAAAATACGATGGATTTGAAACATTTGGTCAGCTGAGTAATACCGATATCCCGTAAATTTGTCAGTATAAGCAGGCTTAAGCAAATTCAATTGATCATAGTAACGTAATGTCTTTACAGATACTTGGCTAAGCTTTGAAAACTCGCTAATTTTAAACATCGATTCATCTCCAATACTTTTTTATCCTATTGTCTTTATGAGTATATCTGTCCAGTTAAGGGGAGAGTCAAGGGAAATATAGAGGGGTTGTTAGAAGAGGGTACCGGAGGGATATTGATTGCCATAAAAAAAGACAGTCTTCAGTGATTAACACTTTAGACTGTCTCTACGTTCTTTAAATGAGAACAATGCAATTATTTCTGTGCCCAATATTTGTCTAGTTCTTGGTCTAGATATACCCAGCCCTTCCATGCGATATGAATCGTATCCATTATGAAATAAGGATCATAGTCATGGCCTGAGAAATCAACATATGGAACATCATTTTTAGTCAATATCTGATCCATTTTTTCGTAATATTTTTCACGGCGATCCGCAGGATATTCAGTGTAGTCATACCAATGACCATTTACTGGAATAGAGATAAATAGCGGCTTTGCACCAGCATCTTTTAAAATATCAATTACAAGCTGTAAATCCTCATATTCGGGTGAAGTCGTATAATCTTCGTTTTTGCGCATTCCTTCAAACTTTTTAATATTAGCATTTACAAGACGTTTATAAAATTTGTTTTCAATCATTAAATCATTGGAAACACGTTTCTCGCCATATTTCTCGGCATTTTCTATTTGTTGCTCGAATGTTTGGCCCGCAACTAGTTTGTCATTTCTTTTTAAGTTACTTCCTTCTCGAGGGAAGAGCGAGTAATATAAATCTTTTTTCTCTAAAAGTGCCTTTTGGACATGACCAGCCATCAGGGCAAGTCGTCCGATGATTGGTTTTTCCTTACCGCCAGATAATTTATATTCATAAATTGTTTTAAGCAGCTCATCTCGATTAACAGTATCGAATTCAAGAAGGCGTTTCATTCCTCGATTTCGAAGATCTTCGTCAATGTCCTTATTGTATGCTAAATCATAAGCATGCAACATCGAATAGTTAGGAGAGAAGTGTAATTCATTCATTCCCTTTTTCGTAAACCATTGAGGAGAAATGATGAAAACAATTTTCTTATCCTTTAAATTCTTTTCCTGTGCAGCAAAGTTTAAAAAGTGTGTAATAGACTGCATTCCACCACGCCCGACCATAAATGTCGTATACGGAGCATCTGTAGCCCGAGTATAATTATAAGGGTGGAAAGGATCGAAACGATTTAATTCTGAGGAGCCATATAAAGGCATAGTTTTAGGCTCCTGTAACATTCGCTCCTGGAAATACATCCCTTGGAACACTAATGGAGACATACTTGTCTTTGCCTGCTCTACATCTTCATCTGAAATCCAAGCTTTTATCCAGGAATTAGGGAAGAATATCAAGGCAGCAAAAAGAGCAAAAGCAATTAATATTGATAGAAAGCCTTTCTTAATCATTGTCTTTCAGCTAATTCCGCTACAATACGATTTGGCGTGTTCCATTCCTCACGGTTGAAATCAGTAATTGGCACTGAGATATTAAAGCGGCTTTCAATTTCCACTAATAAATTAATTGTACCGAATGAATCAAGAAGTCCTTCTTCAAATAAATCGATATCTGGGTTTTCTAAAATGATATCGTCCTCGCATAACTCTACTAACATTTCTAAAACTTGTTGTTTATCCATATTATAAATCTCCTTTATTGTTTAGGCTGCGGTATTCATAAAAACATGAACAGAGCCATTAATTAAAATAATGTTCCTGAAAAAATATAGAAACCAAAGCAAATGGCATTAAACGTAATAAATACGCCGATTGCATGAGTCCATTTATTTTTCGGCCAAATCTTGCGCTTCTTATTCCAACGTTCAAATTTATCGAAACAGATAATTAATAAGGCATGGTAGAGACCATAGACAATATAGTGCAATTCTAAACCGTGCCAAATACCCATTAAAAAGAACAGTAAGAAGAAGCCAAGATAAGAAACTGTATATTTGTTTTTAATCCATTTTTTCTTAGTCATCCAAAGCACAAAGCGCATATAAACATAATCCCTGAACCAGAATGAAAGACTCATATGCCAACGATTCCAAAAGTCTTTAATATTGCGACTCGTGAATGGACGGTTAAAGTTAATTGGCGTTTGAACACCCATAATGCGACTAACACCAACTGCAAAAGCACTATAACCTGCAAAGTCAAAAAATAGATAAAAACTATACATATACATATACGCTATTTGCCCTTGAAAAGGTGTCAAATAGTTATAAGTTTGATTTGGTAAATAAATAAGTGTGTAATTGTATATTAAATAAGCCAAAATAAATTTATATAATAAGCCTACAAATATATAATTGATCCCACTTAACAGTAGCTTTTGATAGTCTTGACCAGACGGCACTGTGTGCATATCTTTATAAAAGCGTCTCCAACGATCAATAGGTCCCGAAGTTATTGTTGGGAAGAACAGTAAGAAATAAGCAAGCTCAACTACTGAAATTTTATCCTTAATTAAGCCATCACGTGTTTCTAAAATCATTTGTACCGATTTAAAGGTAATATAGGATACCCCTAAAAATCCAAATAAATTATTAAGGCCAAGCATAGGCAGAACCTTCACAAGTACAAGTGGCAAAATGGACAGCAGTACAGCAATTACGAATACGGGCGTGCTATTCTTCTGTGAGCGATATTTTTGGTAAACGACAATTAATAATAACTGAAATACTGTAAATAGTATAAGAGAAATTGAGCCATGCGGGGAGTTACCAAAAATAAGAGCTAATACGATAATCGAAATAAAGATATTATAGCGTTTAGCTGATTTCCCACGTAGTCCTAAAATAATGGTTGGCATTAATAAAATACCAATGATGATGAAAAAAATTATATTTCCATAAGCCGTCATACTGTTTCCATAACCGCCAATCCTTTACGATCAACTTTACCGTTAGTATTTAAAGGTAAAGTGTCAATGTATTTGAACGTTTTCGGAATCATATAAGATGGTAAATACTCTGCTAACAATGCTTTAAGCTGCTTCGTCATTTTGAAGGCAGAGTCCGTCAATGGCTCGCGAAGAACAACAAACGCACTTAGTGAAACAATTTCACCATCTTTTGAAATAGGTATAACAACACAGCTAGCAACAGCTGGAAGATTGCCAATTTGTTTTTCAATCTCCTCGATTTCTAAACGATAACCGTGCAGTTTTACCTGAAAATCTTTACGTCCAGAAAAGAACAAATAGCCATCTTTTTCATAACCAACGTCCCCAGTTTTATAAATACGTTGATCTCCTATTGTAGGAAACGCTTTAAGTGTTAAATCAGGTGCCCCAAGATAACCTGCACTTACAGTCGGTCCAGAAATAATAATCTCGCCATCTTCTTGCAAGGATAGATTAGGCTCAGATAGAGGAGCGATTGGTAATTGGTCAAATTGCTCCAAAAGTTCCTTTGTTACTTCTACATAAGATACGGCAACGGTTGTTTCTGTAGGACCGTATAAGTTAAAAATAGAAGCTTGTGGGAAGCGTTGCATTAATTCTTTCGATACGGATACTGGTAAAACCTCTCCGCAGAATAAAAACGTATTTAACGAAGGCATTAACGCTTGATTCCATTCTTTGTTCATTAAACATATCTTCGCAAAGGAAGGTGTAGAAGTCCAAACGCGAATACCAGATGAAGCTAATGACTCAAATAACGCTTTTGGATTAGCAATTTGCTCTTGCGTAATTGCGTAAAGTGTTTGCCCACTAACGAGTGCAGGATATAAATCCATCACAGATAAATCAAAGGAATAAGGCGCTTGATTTAGAAACACACCAGATTCCTGTAGTGGGAAATGTTCATGCATCCAAGCAACAAAATGTGCTAAATTATCGGCTGTAATTTGAACACCTTTTGGCTTACCAGTAGAACCAGATGTGTAAATAATATAATGAATTTCTTGATCCTTAACCCATGTTGAAGGCTCTGTCGAAATGCTAGTAGCTTGAGCAACTAAATCACTTACTTCCACTACAGGGACTGATTGGTTCGAGCCTAATGCTTCAGTTTTTAGTAGTAAACAAGCCTGAGAAGCTTCTATTATAATTTGTAACCTTTCAGACGGTGTAGAAGAATCAACTGGTACATACGGATGACCCGCCTTTACAGCTCCTAAAAAGGCAACGATTTGTAAAGGGGACATATGCCCGTAGACGACGATTGGTTGTTGTCTTTTTAAATCAAGAGCCATTAAATACTGTGCTACACAATCAGAAAGATGCCAAAGCTCACCATACGTTAAGGAATCACTATTAGTTTGATATGCAGTTCGATGAGGATGCTGTTGTGCCACTTTTTGAATAGCCTCTAAAATACTTAACATAGTTTATATCTCCTTTTCTTAAAATTCCGTATATATAAATGGTCCTGCGTTCATATCATGGAAGCCATGGATAAAAAACAAGAGCGCTAAAATGATGAAGTAAAATAACGTAAAGCCTATAAAACGTAAAACCTCATTATTTTTAATGGATTGCATAGGTCCACCCCCAATTAAAAATGAAAAAAGATTATAACTTTGTAAATATACTAAATAAATAGATATTTTTTCAAGTTTTTTCTAAAATTTAATTTTAAACCCTAATAAAATTTTTAACACTGTTTTGACGGATTGTAGATAAAAATGTTGCTAAATTACTAGATATTCATAAAATCATAAGATTAATTTAAGGTAAAATTAAGGTTTAGGAGAACGTAACTAAAATAAGGGAAGAAAATGAGCTTAAAAACACTTTTTCTCATCCCAACTTGAAGTTTACTAAAATTACAACCACCTTTATTATCGCTGTTTTTCCGCTTCATTGGTACTTAAGAAATCCTTAAATTTCGTTATAGGGCATCGGAAGCAATCCGTTTTTTCATTACTTAAAGCATAATAAATGAAAGTAAAATCAAAGTAAATCGCACGGAAAATATTGGTATAAAATGTGATGAGATATAAAAGGGGATAACCAAAATGGAAGCTACAAAATGTTAAGCAGATGATGGAAGTGGTAATCTTTTGAGGACTGTTGCAAAAACAAATTTGAGCAAAAAGAAAAGTGCCACCATCAAGTTAAACATCTCAACTTATGATAGCACCCTTATTTTTATCCCACTTTAACGAGTACAAGAAACTTACAGCGAAAGCTTGTGGTTAATAACTCCTCGTAAAAGCCCTTATTTGATTACATTTAAAACTTTTTTAGAAACGTAAAATTCAGTACCGTTGTAGACATTGATTGTGTCAAAGGTATGCGTTTTTGCTGTCTTGTCTTGTTCGTATATTAAAATGTTCTTATTAACTGGGATTGTAACGGTTACATTATTTTTTTGTGCAATAAATTTAGGGTTTTCTTTATCAGTTAAGTCAATTTTAGATGTGTAGCCTTTTTCTGTGAATGCTTTTGTTGCCGGTATATATAAATCATCTGTAAGCTTATCTAAATCGAAGTCCATAAACTTTGCCATCGCATGTGCTAAATCCGTGTTTTCTACAAGGCCTGTAATTTTAGATGGTCCGAATGAGTATAAAAACACATCATCACCAGTATGCCCACCGGTTGTAAAGCCAATATTAGCACGGTTGGCAAGCATTTTTACCATTTCTTCTCCGGGGTCTTTAGCTAATTGTAATGTTGCAAGCTCGTCTGCAGATAAATCATCTAATCCATAAAGTGCAGCGACTTCTACAATATTTGATTTATCTTCTTTTAATTGGCTTAGCGCACCTTCAACTGTCATTTTAGCTTTCTTTAGAGGATCGATATAGGCAGAAACAGGTGTGTTGGAATAAGTACTTGTCGTGTTAGCATTACCCATTGTAATCCCACTATTGCCGTGGTCTGTAACAGCTATGACCATAGTATTACCATCTTCTTTTGCAAAATCAACCGCTTCCTTAACTGCAGCATCAAACGATAAAATATCGCTAATCATGCCAATTGTGTCATTGGCATGAGCCGCCCAGTCCACTTTACTGCCCTCTACAAATAAGAAGAAACCATCATCATCCTTTTTGAGCGTATCAATAGCTTTACTAGTCATCTCAGCAAGAGTTGGCTCAGATGCTTTTGTTGTGGCACGATCAAAATCGTAGGCAAGAGCACTTGGAGCAAAGCTTCCCCAAATTTTTGACGATTTACTATTTAGAAGCTCATTTCGCGTTTTCACGATGTCATAATTTTTTTCTTTAAGGACATCCACTAAATTCTCGCCATCTTTTCGAGCGTTTTTAGTTGTGCCGGGTGCCAGAGACTCAAAGCCACCACCTAATACGACATCAATATTTTGATAAACTTGTTGCTCAGCGATGTTATCATATTGGCTTCTATTATTAACATGTGCAGAAAAGCCTGCTGGTGTGGCATGCTGAATTTCCGAAGTAGAAATCAATCCAGTCGCCTTGCCCTGTTGTTTAGCTCCTTCTAAAACATTGGCTACTGGTCTATAAGCATCCTCTTTGGGAATTTGCTTAAGCCCTGGTGAATTAATAACGGACGGTAACACACCCACAAATTTATCATTTGATTTATGGCCAGTTGCTAACGCAGTAGCGGCAGGAGCTGAATCAGTAATGGCTGAATCGGCAGAGTATGTACGCACGCCCCCTGATAAAATTTCATCCATCGCTAAACTTTGACCTTTATACCAACGAGAAAGTGTAACGGCATTATTACTACTACCATCCATCACGAGCATAATCACATTTGTTGGCTTCTTTACTTGAGCAGCTTGTACCTGCGGTTGAGCGATACTAATCGAAGATAAAGCGATTGCACTTGCTAACAACAATGAACTCCATTTTTTTGAGTGTTTCATGATTTTCCTCCTTAAGGTCAATTCACAAGTAAGTGTAAAGGAAGGTTGTTAAGCTACGATGAATTAATTGTTATGATATTGTGGGGATATTGTTAAATATTGGAGTGGGGACAGGTCGTAGCGTCATAAATGAGAGACCCTGGAGCGAGCAAATAGGGGGAACGAAGGCTAAAAGCATCACGCCTTGTTATAAAGCCTTCGTGACCAACATAGTGGCCCACCCCAGTAAAGCACCCAGTCGGAATGGAGATTACCCCACGTTTGGTGATGAGCTAAAGAATAGAGGTGAAAGTAGAATCTGCGTACTATCCATTGATGATGGAAGCATGCAGATTCTTGAAATGGCTATAAATTTTGTGAATGTTTTTCACCGTCAATGGTCTCGTATAACAAAACCCCTTTATCATCAATGAACAAGTTTAGAACCTCTTCCTCTAATAACACTTCTTCTGAGCCATCGTTTATAAATATTTTTGTTAAAAAGCCGTCATTATCATAATCACTGCAATAAATCGCATCTTCAGCAGCGGCCAGGTAATAGCAGGATGTTTCTGTAACTTGTCTATTTTGTTTTGTTGCTAAATCATAGGCGTATAACATGCTATCGGTCATGCTATTATAATAAATAACATTGCCAACAGTATCTGCGTACCACATATCATGCATAAAATCATACGCATTGCTTGTAGCCGCAAAATAGTTATCTTTTGCCCATATATGATCTTCACTTAGTTTTTCGTCATTCACTAAAAAATATTCGTAGGAAATAGCATATGGTTCATCAGGATTAACATCATTCCAAGTCGTATCAACATGATACCAATCACCATTAACACTTACTAAATTCCATGCATGAAGCTGATTATCGCTATAGCCATATACATATTTAGCATCAAGACCAGCCGCCAAAAATAAACGGTAGGCTAATAGTGCATAAGCTTGGCAAACACCAGTTTCTTTACTGACTAATTCATAAACAGATTGACCTTCTGACGCATCTTCACCAGAATAAGTGGCTAGTTGTACTACAAAGTCATTAACGGCTTTAGCACGATGAAAATCATCCATGTCATTTGTAATATACTTATTTGCAAAATTCTCTACATAAGCATCTACTTTCTTTTCCTTCTTGGCATCTGTTAAATATGTAAAATCAAATTCTACTTCATAACCATTATCTATTTCCCATGCTTCCCAATTGTAATTTTCGACGTATCCTGCTGTATAAGGATTTACGAAATTAATTATGTTATAAATATCATTTAGTTGTCTTTCAAATGTATCCCAAGCTAATTTTCCTTTATAAACTATTGTAAAGTTTGTATCAAATTTTGATATATGCTTATCAACTTTTTTTGAAAACTGAAGCAAAGCAGGATCTTTCTTAAATAATGTCGTTGAAAAAAGGTCCTCCGCAGAAAACTCAACTGATTGTGCTTTGCTAGTAGGCTCCTTAAGGTCTATAGAAGTCTCTTCTTCGGATTCAGGCCTCTCTGGTAATAATACTTCGACAGCCTTGATAGCAGCTGAGCAAGCGCTAAGCATGCTTAAAATAATAAGTAAAAAAATCAGCAATATACTCTTTTTCATAATTCCTCCGATTATAATTAAATTTTTAACTCATCACTAAAACGTGAGGTTGATTTCAGAGCTTTCCTAGGGGCGACGTTCGATAAGCTGCTTAGGGCGACAGATGTTTTTTTGTGCGAAAGCGAAGGGCAGCATGGTGTTTTGTCTGTGCGAAAGCGTAGTGCAACGTAGCGGCAGCAGCAAATGTTTTCTGTGCGAAAGCGTAGTGCAACGTAGCGGCAGCAGCAGGATGTTAGTTACGAAGGCGTTATCACAGGACGTGTGCTCTTAGCCTTCGTGCCTCTATTCCGTAGGGTCTCTTTTATGTCGCTAATCCCCAAGGAGTAATCTAGCCTCCGCGCCAATCAACTTATATGAATGGCATTTTTTTGAAATTTTAGTGATGACTATACTTTTAACTATTATAGGATAATGTGATAGCAAGATGGTATGCTGATTTTTAGAAAAACTAACTAACAGAGGGAGAATGAGGGTATTTATTAATCTCAGTTTGTCAAGAGAACCTTTTTTTGTTATAATATATTACGTTGTGATGTTCGAAGTTCGGGAGGTGCAGTGAATGCATACAGTAGTATTAGTTTCATTAGTTATCGTATCAATAGCGTTGATCGTTGTAGTATTACTTCAATCTAGTAAAAGTGCAGGCTTGTCAGGTGCCATCTCGGGTGGAGCTGAACAACTATTTGGAAAGCAAAAAGCACGTGGTATGGATTTAATCCTTCATCGTGTAACAATTGTGTTAGCAATATTATTCTTTATTTTAGCACTCGCTATTACAAAAATCTAATAGTTGAAGATATATCGCCTAACCTTTACTGGTTGGGCGTTTTCTTTTATGGTACTAATTATTTGGATGCCAATACATAGTTAGTTTAGTAAAGTGAATACCCGCGGGCGGGGCAGGGAAATACTCGCGGAAGCGAAGCGAATACCCGCGCGGGGAAGGGAAATACTCGCGGAAGCAAGGCGAATACTCGCGGAAGCGAAGCAAATACTCGCGAATCGCAAAATGATGGATAGAATTCTCAAAGTCGTGGATAGAAGAGCCGAAATCGTGGATAGAACCATCAAAATCGTGGATAGAAGAGCCAAAATGGTGGATAGAATCCTCAAAGTGTGGAAGAAAAGCCAAAATGGTGGATAGAATCCTCAAATTCGTGGATAGAAGAGCCAAAATGGTGGATAGAATCCTCAAAATCGTGGATAGAAATCCTCAAAATCGTGGATAGAAGAGCCAAAATGGTGGATAGATCCTCAAAGCGTGGAAGAAGAGCCAAAATGATGGATAGAATCCTCTAAGTGTGGAAGAAAAGCCAAAATGGTGGATAGAATCCTCAAATACGTGGATAGAAGAGCCAAAATGATGGATAGAATCCCCGAATTCGTGGATAGAAAAGCCAAAATGGTGGATAGATTCTCAAAGCGTGGAAGAAGAGCCAAAATGATGGATAGAGTCCTTAAAGTGTGGAAGAAGAGCCAAAATGATGGATAGAATCCTCAAATACGTGGATAGAAGAGCCAAAATCGTGGATAGAATCCTCAAAGCGACGGATAGAATCCCAAAATGCCAGAAAGACCATCAAAATGCTGAAAAAAACCATCAAATTAACCGATAAAATCTCATAAAAGATGTAACAATCACCAAAACTTTTGAGGAAGCTTCAGTATGGCTATAATGGTTATAGTATATGTATTTGGATGAAGGAGAGCTCGCAATGAAAAAATCGTTATCACAGCCTTTTTTCTTTCAGGCAGGACCTAGGGCAGTTTTATTATTGCATGGGTTTACGGGAAGCTCAGCGGATGTGCGGATGCTTGGTAGATTTTTAGAGAAAAAAGGGTATACTACATTAGCACCTCATTATAAAGGTCACGGTGTGGAACCTGAGGAACTTATTACAACGGGTCCTGCTGATTGGTGGCAGGATGTCGTAGCCGCGTACAAACAGTTGCAGGAAGCGGGCTATGAGGAGATTGCTGTTGCTGGCTTGTCATTGGGTGGTGTGATGGCTTTAAATGTTGCGCTGAATAACCCGGTGAAAGGTATTGTGACAATGTGTGCTCCAATGACGATGCGTACAACAGATGTTATGTTTCAAGGTGTTCTTAAATATGCGAGGGACTATAAAAAGTTCCAAGGTAAAGATGAGGAGCAAATTGAAGCTGAGGTTGCGTTAATTGCTGAAAAAGGCATGCCATCTTTACAAGAGTTGCGAGAGTTTATTGCTCGGACACGTCAAGAAATTGACATGATTTATGCACCAATTTTTGTCGTGCAGGCGACAAATGATGAGGTAATTGAGACAGAATCTGCCAACATTATATATAATCAAACTGAGTCACTTGAAAAACAGATCAAGTGGTATGAAAACTCAAAACATGTTATTACGTTAGATCAAGAAAAAGATCAGTTACATGAAGATATTTATCGCTTTTTAGAAAGCCTAAATTGGGCACAATAAAAATATAGTTAGGATTTTCTCATGAAGGAGGGAAATTATGAAAGACCAGAAAGATACACTACAAAGTCGTTTACTCGACTTTTTCGGTGAAGAAGAATATAAACCATTAACCGTTGGCGAAATCGAGGATGTATTTGGTTTTAAAGATGCTGATGAATTTAAAGAATTAGTGAAAACGTTAGTACGTATGGAGGGGCAAGGCTTAGTTGTGCGTTCTCGCTCCAATCGTTATGGCCTGCCAGAGCGCATGAATTTACTTCGAGGTAAATTTATCGGACACGCGAAAGGTTTTGGCTTTGTGACACCTGATGTCGAGGGGATGGATGATGTTTTCATTCCACCGCATGAAATAAATGGTGCGATTAACGGCGATATCGTTTTAATACGTGTTTTAAAGGAATCATTCGGTGATCGTCGTGAAGGTACGGTGACAAAGGTAGTAGAGCGTGGACAAACGAGCTTTGTTGGGACGTTCCAAGCTAATCGAGGCTTTGGTTTTGTTGTTTTAGATGATAAAAAACTACCGATGGATATTTTCATTGCTAAGGGAGATACGCTAGGGGCTGTCGACGGACACAAGGTTGTCGTTGAGGTAGCTACTTGGCCAGAGGATTTAAAATCAGCAACAGGCTATATCACTAAGATTTTAGGGCACAAAAATGATCCAGGTGTGGACATTTTATCTATTTTATATAAGCATGACATTCCACCTGAATTCCCTGAAGAAGTGGTTGCTGCCGCGCAACGAGTACCAGATGAAATTACAGAGGCAGATTTAGAGGGCCGCCGTGATTTACGCCACGAAACGATTGTGACAATCGATGGAGCTGATGCGAAGGATTTGGATGATGCTGTAACCGTAACGAAAAATGTAGACGGTACTTATAAACTTGGCGTACATATTGCAGATGTTAGTTATTATGTAACACAAGGCTCTGTAATAGATGTTGAAGCTTATGATCGTGCGACGAGTGTATATTTAACAGACCGCGTTATTCCAATGATTCCACATCGATTATCGAATGGAATCTGTTCATTAAATCCACAGGTTGATCGTCTAGTACTGTCTTGTGAAATGATTATCGATGCAAATGGTAATGTGATTTCACATGAAATTTTCCAAAGTGTTATTAAAACAACTGAGCGTATGACATATAGAGACGTTTACAAAATTTTAGAGGAGCAGGACGCAGAGCTAATTGCCCGCTATGAGCCACTAGTACCAATGTTTAAACATATGGCTGAGCTGTCTAACATTTTACGTACTAAACGTGAAATGCGTGGTGCAATTGACTTTGACTTTAAAGAATCTAAAGTGATCGTGGACGAAGATGGCTGGCCAGTAGATATTGAATTACGTGAACGTACAGTAGCAGAAAAATTAATTGAAGATTTCATGCTAGCTGCCAATGAAACGGTAGCCGAGCATTTCCATTGGATGAATGTACCGTTCCTTTACCGTATTCACGAAGATCCAAAGCCAGAAAAGCTGCAACGCTTCTTTGAATTTGTCACGAACTTCGGTATTTTAATCAAAGGTACAGGAAACACAGTCCATCCGAAAGCTTTACAGGATGTAATAAAAGCTATTGAAGGCATGCCAGAGGAGCCTGTTATTTCAACGATGCTTCTACGCTCGATGCAACAGGCAAAATATTATCCTGAAAGCATAGGTCACTTTGGTTTATCAACGGATTTCTATACACACTTTACGTCACCGATTCGACGTTATCCGGACTTAATCGTCCATCGTTTAATTCGAACGTATTTAATTAATAAAGATACATCAAAAGAAACAGTTGCGCAGTGGAGTATGGCGATGGATGAAATTGCTGACCATACGTCAGAACGTGAACGCCGTGCTGTCGATGCAGAACGCGATACAGATGCACTGAAAAAAGCACAATATATGTCCGATAAAATTGGTGAAGAGTTTGAAGGAATTGTTTCATCCATTACAAACTTCGGGATTTTCGTGGAGCTACCAAACACGATTGAAGGACTTGTCCATATTAGCAATATGACAGATGACTACTACCGCTTTGATGATCGTCAAATGATCATGATTGGCGAACGTACAAATCGTCAATTCCGTATTGGTGATGAAGTTACAGTCCGTGTAGCAAATGTTATTATTGAGGAGTCATCGATTGACTTTGAAATCGTCGGAATGGTAACGTCTTATGGACGAACACGAAAAGCAGCACCTACCGTTATTCACGCACGCAAAAACTATAGCGACAACAAAGATGGTCGTAATGGCCGCAAAGGTGGCCGCAACGGGGAAGAGCGAGGCGGACGTGGCAATCGCGGTGGTCGCAACGAAGAACAACGAGGCGGACGTGGCAGTGGCGGTGGTCGCAACGAAGAACAACGAGGTGGACGTGGCAGTCACAGTGGTCGCAATGAAGAAGGACGAGGCGGACAAGGAGAGCGACGTGAAAACGACCGTGATCCACGAGGACGCCGTAAAGATGGCTCAAGCCCAGGCCCTAAAAAAGGCGTGAAGCAAAAGCAAAAGTTCTACGAGGGCGTCGCCAAGAAAAACAAAAAGAAAAAACCAAAACGTAAATAACGTAAAAGTATAGGTGAAGGCACCAATTAGCGCTTTAAAGCAATTTAAAGCGGGTGCTTTCACTTTATCAATAAGAGCAGGTTGACCCTGCTATCCTTTAAGTAGAGGGTGAATATTATGGCAAAAGGTACTGGCAAAGTATTAGCGCAAAACAAGAAAGCCGGGCACGACTACTTCATTGAAGAAACAATTGAAGCGGGCATGGTGCTCACAGGCACAGAAATTAAATCCATCCGTGCAGGAAGGGTTCAACTAAAAGAATCCTATGTACAAATCCGCAGCGGTGAAGCATGGATCAACAATATGCATGTCAGCTCATTCGAACAAGGCAACCGCTTTAACCATGACCCACTGCGCGCCCGCAAGCTACTGCTTCATAAAAAGCAAATCGGCGAGCTAGTAGGTGCCGTAAAACGTGACGGCTACACAATTGTCCCATTAAAAATGTACATTAAAGACGGCTACGCCAAGCTCTTAATCGGCGTCGGCAAAGGTAAAAAGGATTACGACAAACGCAACGATATGCGTAAAAAAGAGGCAAAACGCGACATGGAACGTGCCTTCAAAGCAAAAAATCAAGATTAATAGATTGTTAGTAAGCTCACTATTTTTGGATGGTGAGCTTTTTGTATTTGGACGGATAGAATTCTCAGGGCGAGTTCTAAAGGACATATAATAAAGAACTTATCTGCAAACATAGGAGGAAATCAACATTCTCACAATAGGACGGAAATTTATGTTTATGAACATAGTGAGCATTTATTTTCGAGGAACGTAATAATGTCAGCAATCGAAAAAAGCTAGTTTGCTACCATCAAACAAAACGATTCGCTTCAAAGTCAAAAGACACTACAAATCATGCTACAGCAAGATGAATTACCCTATTAGAAAGATATTATGAAATAAGAAAATCATTGTGAGCTAGCCAATTTTTTCTATCATTGCGGGACACTTGAACTATAGCTAGATTTGCTTTATAATAAGTATTATTGAATGCCAGATTACATGGAAGCGTACTTTTAGCTCCCACCGTACTAGAAGAAATTCTAGCTCCTTTGCTTGAACGAGGCTACTGCTTCGATTCATATTCAAGGGGACGTTACGGATTCGACAGGGATGGTTCAAGCTTTGGTCGCGCGTCGGAGGTCTCGGCTCCGTCATCAACGGAAGTTATATAATAACTGGCAAACAACAAAACTTAGCTTTCGCAGCGTAAGCTCGTAAGCGCTCTGCCTCTCTATCGCCCATGTAGAGAACGTGGGGCCCAACTTTAGTGGGATACGGTCGATGGTGCCACCTGAGTCACCGACAAGAGATTTCCAGGTTAGCGTACAAGACGCCTGTTTGTCGGCATAATGTTACGTGAATCGTAAATAGGCAAACTACACGCGTAGAAGCTGAAGTATTGGAGTTTCTGGACGCGGGTTCGACTCCCGCCGTCTCCATACATAGTATTTAGCAGTAGAAATGCTGTTAAATCAACGTTTATAAGAGTTAGGGTAACTTAATGAAGGTGTTAAACTTTCAAAAAGACTCCCTAACTTTTTTCGTTTTTAAGGGTACATTTAATTGAATACTTGCGTTTATAAACCTTCTAATTCACACGATGAATAGGGGGTTTTTTTGTTTGGATAAAAGCAGAAAGCATGGTGTGTTTTCGATGGGAAATGCACGTCAAGTTAATCCTAAAGCTAGTAACAATCATTGGATACCAATTGATTACGCATTAGAAATAGTATTTAAGCAAATGAACATCGCTGGCAATAGACCTCGTACTATTGATAGCTATGATTATATTTTTCGGGGATTTTGTGAAGCTAACAAGATTCTCTATGTAGAAGAAATTACGATTGATACAATTTATAGCTATTTAGAAGGTCTAGATGTTTCACAGCAAACGAAGAAAATACGTTTAAAGACCATTAAAGCCGTGTTAGGAAAATTCTATTTCAATGATTGGCTGAAAAATAAGTTCTGGCTAAAGATTCAAATTAAGGTTGATACAGAGGTAAAAGCAGCAGCTAAAGAAGGCGATATTCTCAAACTGGTTCACTTCATAGATAAATCGACCTTTATCGGATTTAGAGACGTTACTGCTATTTTGCTGATGTACAGAACTGGAATCCGTATCCATACACTTTGTGAGTTGAAGGAAAGGCATATTGACTTTGAACACCAGTGCCTAAATTTAGATGGTTCAACATTAAAAAATCACAAGTTTTTAAAGCTGCCATTAGATGATGAATTAACTGAAATGCTCCAACTGCTGATTAAGCAAAATAAAAAGATACGTCAGCATTACAAGATTAACAATCAAAGTGTGTTTATCACACAGAATGGCTTGTCTATGAGTACATCAAAATCATCAAACTGTGCAATTTCTAAACAGCTTAATAAGTATTCAAAACGTTTTGGCTTAGAAAATATTAACCCACATGCGAAGAAGATTAAGTGGGGATTACTATTACTGATAAAGAAAAAGAACTATCAGAAAAGATATTTGAGGAAATGAAGTTATTGGAGAAAAACGTAAAACCTTGAACAAGAAATTTTTTATTTGAAAAATAAGGAATAGAAACAAGTATCCTACGAGGTCCTTTTTTTATTTGTAGAAAAGTGTTGATTGTCTTATGAAATCCAAATAACGACGAAGTATGTAAATTTTTGTATTTTTAAAGTGTCGAATGTTTTGATTTATATGAAAATTGTACTATAATTAAATTTAGGAAGTTATTAGGGGGGCACTTTATGAGATTTTCTGAAAAATTCAAGTTGGGTTCAAATTTGCAAAAGGATTTTGATTTTCTTAATATTAGGGTTGATTTTGATAACGAGTTATTTATTGACCCTACTAGAATTGAAGCAGAGTCAGATGGTTTTTCTGAAGAGTGTGATAGCATAATACTTAGTTTCTTTAACAAAGTTTTTGATTTGTATGAAACAAAAAATATAAAACAAGCTAGAGAAAATTTAGTGAATTCTGGAGAATCTAATGAAATATTTTTAGGATATACTAAAGGCTTTCCCGAAGGTACTGGTAATAGTGAAGAAGGACTAAATAAAATATTTAATTATATACATGAAAATGGTTTATTAACAAATGGGGTCATTGGGCGTATTGAAGATTTCCAAGTGTTCATTGATGATTTTGGGTGTGATAAAATGTCAGATTTAGTAGCTAGCTTGATTAAGAAGAAGTTAGTTGAATTCACAGTTAGTCAATGTGATAAGCATGGTATAAAAAGAGATTATAAGTTAGAACGAAAATATTGGAATCACATTGATGAAACTTGGGATAATTTCGAAGAATTTGTACCGAGTGTAAAAGGACCAGAGGGACTGGATTATCCTGTAGTTCTAATACCTAAAAAATATACTGTAAGTGTTTATCTTTATGATGAAAAGAAATATTGGGAAAAAGTTATTAGTTTAAGACGACAAGAAGTTAATAAAAGTGAACAAACACCATTATATATAAATAAGGCAAATAATAGAGGACAATTGAATAAGAAAGATATTCTTGAAGCAGAATTAGACGGTAGAACATTGAAGGAATATTTGGTTGATGAAACAATTAGAGATTTATCTACAATTCAAAGTTTCCGAGAAAGTATTAGAAATACACAACGTACCAAGGATTTTAATAATAAACTTTCAGATGAAGAAATCAATGAAATTATAGAATTCTCTTTAGGAGAACATCCTTCTACGGATTACACAAAATAAACTTTGACTGGACAAGTATTTCATTAACATACTAGAATGATATAAAACACGTAAGCCACCAGTAACTATTGGGTAAAAATAATTAAGGGAATCTGTAAAAAGATTCTCTTTTTATTTTAGAAAAATAATGTATAATGGCTTGTAGAAGGTTTTTAAAACCAAGTTTAAATTAAATGTAATACACCTTAACTATATAAATATTGTATGGAGTGCCACCTGAGTCACCGACAAGAGATTTCCAGGTTAGCGTACAGGATGCCTGTTTGTCGGCATAATGTTACGTGAATCGTAAATAGGCAAACTACACGCGTAGAAGCTGAAGTATTGGAGTTTCTGGACGCGGGTTCGACTCCCGCCGTCTCCATAATTAATTATCGTTATTTGTAGCGTTCTATCAACGTTCAAATGGCGTACATAGCGTCTGACACTGTACAATCGTACAGTCAAGCGGACAACAATCGACCTTCTAATCTTACCGGATTAGGAGGTTTTTTTTGCGTGGTTAAACGTACGAGAAAGCATGGAGCATTTGCTATCGAAGAATCATTCGATATTGATTTTAAGCGCGTCGAGGATAGGCGCGATTCATTGTCGGTGCTACAAGCGTTAAAGACGGTCTTTCGTCAAATGGAAATCAGCGGTAACAGACCGCGGACAATCGAAAGCTATGAGTTTGCATGGAACGAATTTATCAAGGTGACAAGCGTTCGATACGTCGAGGATATTGATGCAGATATGATTTACGATTACTTGAACGAAATCGACGTATCAAATGCAACGAAGCTAGTTCGCTTGAAATCGTTGAAAGCGATCCTTAATCGTTTCTTCGATAATCGTTGGATTGAGATTCGTTTTTGGTCGAAGATTCAAATTAAAGTTGATAAGACGATTAAAGGTGCATCAAAAGAGAGTGACGTTGAAGTATTGCTATCGCTTATTGACCGCAGCACTTACGTTGGTTTCCGTGATTCAGTTGCGATTTTACTAATGTATAAAGCGGGGCTACGTATTACAACGATTGGAGAATTGCGTGAACGTCATATCGACTTTACAACTAATACGATTGATATGGACGGTGCTGTTCTTAAAAATCGCGATACTTTAAAGCTACCGATAGACGATAAGTTGGCGGAAATGTTGAAAGTACTAATCGAGAAAAACAAGCATATTCGCCGCAAATACAATACTCGCAATACTTACGTTTTCTTATCCGCTAATGGACAAGGTATTAATAATAGCCAGTCGTCCAGTAATGCTATTTCGAAGTCATTAACGAAGTATGCAAGAGAGTTCGGCTTAAAGAACGTCAATGCACACGCGTTAAGACGAGCATTTGCGACTAACTTATTAAATCAAGGCGCTAATGTTGCATTAATATCGAAGGCGCTCGGACATAAATCGTTGGAGACGACGACTGTCTATCTCGACTTGGAAAAAGAATTTGTCGCGGAATCATTACGCGATTATTTATAAAAAAGAAAAAAGCCGCTAGTGCGACAACACTAACGACTTCTAACTTAATACGATTACACTAAAGTTTCTGACGCCATAGTGTATTTATAACCTTACTTTAGCATTTTGTAAAAAAATGTTCAAGTCCGAGGTCTGTTAAGTGCACCCTTTTTAGTGAAGTCACAAGTGGTTGCCCAATAACACTCTAACCTGGAAAGGTTGCCGAACCGTTGCAAAAAATCGGATATATCCCTGTCAAAGCGGTTTCTTGTTTCCGTTGGGATGAATCGGGGAGTACGCCCAATTTAACGGTACGGTGGTTTACTGGCGTGTTATGGCACGGGTAAGCGCGGCCAAGCGGACAAGCAGTTAGCAAAAGCTAACCAATTAAGGACGGTCCGCACACGTAGGACAGTAATTACGTGAGGTAACGCAGAACGAAAGTTCTCTACGAAACAAGGCGACGAGCAACCTCAATAAATCTCCATGACGTTGAATAATCGCGTAGTTACTTTATGTCTATTACTCTTTTTTGAGTTTTAGATATAAGGTAACAACTTTCTCCGATTTCCTAATTTCATCAGCCATTCTGTTGAAAAATCGGGTACCGTTGTCAAGCGTAAATATACGGTAAATATTGATGTTTTTGGTTATTGGAGCATAGAGTGCAGCACGCTTTACATATCTTTTACTAGGATTGAATATCTTTTAACACACGGGAAGGACGGTGCATGTGTTTGATGTATAACCAAGAAAAGTTAAAGGAATTAGCAGAGAAAGTCCGTGAGCAAACGGAGAAATATAACTTACCTACGACTCCTAAACGAAAGAAGAAAAAGAAAAAGACCGAGTAGACGTTGCGTTGTCCACTCGGTTTTATTTTACAAGTCTAAAACAAACTCAGGAATTTCATTTTTCACAATAGCCTTTATAAAATCTTTATATGGTTCCGAAACTACCCTGCCATTTATTTTCGTTTTTATAATTTTAAAGTTTTCTCTATCAGAAAGTTTGTCAGATAAGGTCATTTGTTCAATAAATTTCTTTGTATATTTAACTGCATTATCGTATTTATCATTATCAATTAAATATATGAAATTTTTTTGTTCATTTGTTTCAAAATCAATGTAAATCACAGCGTATCCTATTACTTCTATAGTTCTTCCATCCCAATATTCATCAAAATTATCCGAATCATTTACTCCTTGAATAAAAAAGAATTCAAGATTGCGATTTAAAAATAAACGACTAAATGAATAACTTTCGTGTTCCAACATAGTAACTCCTCCTATTATTTCAGAAAAATATGACGATAGCAGTTATTGGCCGTCGTCTTTTTCTTCGTCTACTTCTACAAAATCAATGATCTCCGTTATATCATCAATCCCCAAAGTCTCAGCGATCCTCTCGATATGTCCAAAATTGATATTTCTCCTCTTACCATTATTTAATTCGCTTAGTGCTGCGTGTCTTATATCGCACTTCTCCGCTAACTTTCTCAATGATCCGACCTTGTACTCTTTAATTAAGTAATCAATTTTTACAACAACTTGCTTAGCCATTTAAAATTCCTCCTAAAATATACTTGACGTTACGCAATAGCGTACCATATAATGATAACAGAAGTGGTACTTAAAAGCGTACCAAAATAACACTAAGAGAGGCGGAATGTGAAATGTTTACGACGTTAGACGAAGGCAAATGGTTAACAGACAATGAAGTTTGGTCAGTGGAGTATCAAATTGTATCGTTTGAAAAAGAAGGCGTATTCTCAACGTCTTATCAAGTGTTTGTAAAGCGGCGCAACTGCAGGTGGGATTACACAGTTCCTACGACACCAGTTCCGTTATACGTACAGGAAATGATCGACGACACTATCCGTAAGTGCAAGCGCACAATAGCGGAGTATACGAAAAAAGTAGCCGTTCAAGCTACGGAAATTGTTATCGCAGATAGTAGTGACTACTTAAATAACTACGAAGCTGTATCCACAGAGAAAGGCGCATGGAGAACGATTGTAATACGTTTATCAAATACAGCACTTAAAACAATTCCGATTTTCGATCATATGCATGTAGTTTGTTCAGACTTCTATCGCGCCTTGATAGTTGATGGTCAGGAGTTAGTGATTGGGGGTATTCCAGCATGAAACGAGGAGTTGCGCGTAAAGCGTCAGTACAGTCGTTTGAGCGTGAATATAAGAAGGCGTACATTAAGTTACTAACGAAAGCAGCCGCCAATACAGCAAAGCAAGTAGACGCATATTTTTTCGGTGAAGAAGGCGAGGACGGTGAACTCAGAGTATGGTACTACGGTACAACAGCGTTTTCTATCGCAATAGCTTTGTTTATATATGTAATGATGTAATTAACGACATTCCGAATTAGACATCCATCTTAATATATGAAAAGTTAAATACTCACTCGCGCCAACTAGTAGAGTCATAGATAACGCTGATCCTGCGCCAACAGAATCGGCAAATATTCGCTAGAGCTTGCGCCAACAAGCGACTAGTATCATAATCGTAGCGCCAACTGCGATTGGAGACGGTTACTTTGCAGAGTAGCCGTTTTTCTATTAGAACCGTATCTAACGTTTAAGAAGATAAAAGATATTACGAGTCTTTGCTGCGCAAATCCTCTATGTCGCTAGCGCTCCATATCTGATATTACATTATTGATGATATCTTGCGATTGTAATAATATCATTGTAATAGATAGACGCGGACTTATTTTGCGTTCTTTGCAAAATGAGGACGCAAGTGTTTAAGGAAGTTGATACAACTTCTCGGACACCTTCGGTATTAGCGTACAATATCGGCATATCAATACATATTTAGCGTAAATCCTTTCGTGTGCGAATGGTAAGATAAGATAGATAAGACTCTATCAAATTTGTTGAAATACACAATATGTATGTAAAAACGAGTGCGTT
This sequence comes from Lysinibacillus sp. NPDC056185, assembly GCF_047737915.1. Lineage (NCBI taxonomy): Bacteria > Bacillati > Bacillota > Bacilli > Caryophanales > Bacillaceae > Lysinibacillus > Lysinibacillus sp. NPDC056185. Next base: position 72,827 of record NZ_JBLLLQ010000007.1, on the reverse strand, counting down.
TGGTGCTTTTGTAACTATATATTGTGTATTTTGTTGAAATTCAAGGTGGACGTAAAGGGATGGTATTTCCGGATATTCGGGACATAAAGGGCATGTAATTTCAAAAAGAAAAGGGCGATGACTATGACTAACGATTTCAGAGAACGAATTAGAAACTACCAAAACAGTGGTGATAGATTAGTAATTGATGAAATTTTGTACGGAACTACCTTCGATTTTATGAACGACCCAACACGCCAGCATCAAATAGAAGGCAATGCATTGAAAGTGCGAATCGACTTACCGCGCCATGAATATTACATTTCATATCGCATTAGAGTGTTACGTGACTTTGCATTACAGGAATATATCGGTGTTCCTAGAGGAGCAGAATATGAGGATTTTTGCTATTATATAACCGCTTTGAAGTACGAGTACGGGATTGACTTCGGTGCGGAAGTGATTAAACATAACGAGGAACTTGAATATTATCGACTAACCGTGGCTCTATTCGAAAAAATCGATGCCAGACGTGATGAAATACTCGAAAACGTTTACGATCACCATTTCAGTGGATTTTATCGAGGTTATCATAACTTCCGCGATAAAATCACTGCACAAGAAAGTGCTGCAGTTGTAGCTGCGGAGCAAGTAGATAAAAACATCGTACAAGCGCTAGAACGCGCTCTAGGCTATGTCGATACAACGAAATCAGAGCGAGAAATTGTGCGTTATGTGAACTCGGCATTTTCTACTAAATTTGGTGAGTTAGAACTTGAACGCAAAGGCATGAAACGCATCTATCGAGTAAACGGTCAAGATAAAACCGTTAAACTATTTGTTAAGAAACATTTTCCTGCTAATCTTTACGGAGCTATTCTACCAGGAATAAAAGAAAGACATTTAGATGAATTATCGAAGCAACAAGTCGAATTTATCCAACAGGCACACGATATTATACTTGCGGATAGAAAAGTACAAGATTTAACAAACTACAGCTGTCGTGCAAATGGTGCAGCACTTATAAAACGTGATTATTTAGCAGAAAGATTAGAGAAAAGTCCGGAAAGTGTAAGAAAAATGCTCTCGCGTATCAAAAAAAGAGTCACAAACTGACGTATTAATATTTAAGTAGGGAAGAAGAAAATAAAGCAAGCTATTTCATAAAATATCTGATTGCTACTACCAAAATACGTGGTTTGTTATCTATGCTATATGAGGGAAGTAAATTCATAAAATCAAGACGTCCATTTGCGGGCGTCTTTTTTAATTGGCTTTATTGTGGTGTTAAAAATACTACGAAGTCAGAAAGGAGCGTCTTACCGTGAAATTAAATGCACATCAAATCAAGCAGTACCGTGAGGCACTAGGAATTACGCAAGGAGAATTATCGAGAAAACTCGGAATATCGTCGTCAACACTAGGCGCAATCGAACGTGAAGAACGTCGCCTTTCTGACGCAGTAGCAAGTAGAGCCGGTTCCGCATTGCTCGAAGCAAGTCGCAAGGTTATGGCAGCAACCACAGAAATTCAATCGCTTGTCGACGCATTACAAAAATAACAGATGAAAAGGACGATGACTATGACAACAGCAATTACAGGAAAAGAATTTGTACAGCTACACCCGAATACAAGACAAAAGGCAGTAGCGCAAAAGCTAGATTACGTGGTAGTTGACGGAAAGCCTTACGCTACAGAAACTGGCGAATACTTAGGAGATAAGTATGTTCACGATTTAGTGCCTCGCCGTACAGAGGGTCAATGTAAAGTAATCAAATCTAAACGTATCTTGGAAGAGCATGAGGTAGAAAACGGAGGCTTCGTATTCACCTTCTTTAAACAGTCGCGCATGATAAGCGAACGATTCCCAACACTCAACAATTCTGATATTGCACGACTGATGTACCTCGGTACTTACATCGCATGGAACACAGGGCGCATTCAGTACGATAATGGTCGAGTGATTGACCGTGAAGGCTTTGAAAAGTTGATGGGATTAAGTACAAAACGCTCACGCGAACTATTCAAACGCTACGTAGAGGCGGAGATTTTAGCAGAACGAGATGATTGTATCTTTATGAATCCAACGGTGTTTTATCGAGGGAATGTAAAGACAATCAGCCACGCAGTATCAGATATGCAACACACGCGTTTATTCAAGAAAACGATACGTGACTTATATGAGAAAACAAACGGCAGAACGGTTGGACAGCTTGCGCTAGTCTACTCAGTTATGCCTTTTTTAAATTTCGAAACAAATACAATTTGCTTCAATCCAGACGAAACGGACAAGGATCGCCTACGCCCGATGGGATTAGAGAAACTTGCGGTTCTATTGGGATATGCAAACGCAGGTAAGTTAAAAACCGCATTGAACCGTGTTCAGATAGACGGACAAGTAGTATTTAACTTCTACGAAAATCCGCGAGACAGACGTGAGAAACGTATTACAGTCAATCCTCGAACAATCTTTGCGGGCACAGGCGAGCAATTAGCTGCGATTATGGTGCAGTTCAATTAAACAAAGGAAAAGGAGAACGATCATGACACTAACCATTAAACAAAAAGTAACAGAAACAGGGCCGGCGACAGTAGAAGTTGTCATTGAGTTGCCTGACGAAAGTATATTCCGTGAGGTTTATCATAACGGAAACCTCGTATTCCCTGCATTTGTTTCGCTGCGTAAGGTCTTGCAACACTACAAAAAAACAGAAATCGCAGTGATTACAACAAGTGAGCCACTGGCCAGAGAGTACAACTACGAACATCAAAATCCTAATGCTCGCTTATTAATGGAGTTAAACAAGATAATCGCGCGAAACGGTCTGACCGTTAGCGTTGAATATGTGCAGTAAAAATTAACAGATGAAAAGGATGATGACTATGACAAAGAAAACAATGAAGGTTTGCACAAAATGCGGTACTAAAACCAAACATTTTTACAGCATGAAGCGAACACACTGCATAGAATGTGAACGTAAGGACGCTCGATATCGTATGGCATCGCTTGAAAATAGAGCGCGCGGTGCTTTCCGACACGCAAATAGAAAAGCAGAGCAATTCGGAGTCACGAACGATTTAACTTACGACGATGTTATGTATTTGTTTAAGTTAGCTGGCGGACGATGTGCGTATACAGGCAGATTTAGCAACGATTTATCTCTCGAGCATGTCATACCGATGTCAGCAGGCGGTGCTAACACGATAAGCAACATAATTGTTGTCGATATCAGTGTAAATCGAATGAAAAATGATCGTAGTTTCCTCGAATTTATCGAGACAAAATATAATCCTTACGATGTTGCGCCACTCGTTAAACTACTGGCGGCGCGAGGTAATCGTGATTATGCGGGGCTATATGACGAGTTATATGAGTTCCAACGAGAAGAGTGCAATGCGTGGTATAGACGTCTTATGGACAAGCAGAAGCAGGCTGCAGTATGACGAAAATGAACAGAGAATTTGAGGCGTGGAGAATGGATGACGATTTCTACGCCTTATATGTTGGCACGGGATACCCTACCGCAATTAAGCGTATCAAAGCCAGGAAGGATTACGCGGTCATGGCAACTTACCACACTCGCGAGGGTAAATTACACGCAATACAATTCAAAATTCCAGTCAGACTGCGGAGGGGCTTGAAATCCGTACTAAAACGGCTCGAGGACGATTCCTACGTATAAACTATCAACCAACTTATTTTAACGCGTTAGAAATAAAGAATCAGCGGAAATCGTTACCCACGACCGCTGAAACTGGAAGGGCGGTGAGTGTTCCATAAACACACCGTAGTATCCCATATTAAAACTTAGGAGGAAAAGGAAAATGACAGATGAAACAACAGTACAGCCGGAACAAGAAGTAATCGAGGAACAAGTAACCGATCAATCGACAGAGCTAACGGAAATTGACGAGTTACGAGCGCAAGTAGCTGAGTTTGAGGCGCTAAAAGCGCAAATAGCAGAGCAAGAGGCGACTCAAAAAGCCGAGATATTCGCGCAGAAGGTCGAACAATCGGGCGTTAAAGACTTCGATAAATTACAACCGTTCTTGGACGCAACAAAGCTAGAAGGCGATGCACTAGACGAACTGCTCGTCATTTTGCGTGGCATGAAGCCAAAGCCGCCAACAATAGGGAGTCCTACAAACGGCGGTAGTGGAGATAAAACGGTTCAACAGGTTGTACTCGATCAAGCGAAGGCTAAAGCCAAACGCACGGGTTCACCAGAAGATATTGCTACATTCAGCGGATTAAAACATAAATTCAAACAATTTGGGGGACGACAATAATGACAAACGCAATCAATACAACAAACTTAGTAGGTAAGAAAGAATCTGTAGTAGATGAGGTACTTTTACTCAATCCAAATCAAACACCTTTAATTAATTTACTTGGTTTTAGTAATCCGGTAACAAATACAATCCACCAGTGGTACGAAGATAAAATGTTTGATACAAAAACGAAGGTAACAGCCGCAGCAACTGCAACAGCGACAGAATTAACAGTAGCAAGCGTGGAGCCGTTCGTAATTCATTCAGTTGCACAGATTGACGAGGAGCTAGTCCTTGTTACTGCGATTGATAAGGTGGCTAAAAAGCTGACAGTAGAACGTGGTTATGCGGAAACTACTGCAGCTGCAATCGTAAAAGATGCTGAAATCGAGTTCCAATACGATATGACACCGGAGGGAGCAGACGCACCGAAATCGCGATACAAGGCGCGTACTCCACAAAATAACGTAACTCAAATCTTTATGGAATCAGTAGAAGTAACAGGTTCAGCGCAAGAGGTTGGGCAGTACGGGGTAGATGACCTTTATAACTACGAAAAAGCGAAGAAACAGTTAGAGGTAGCATTACAGCTTGAAAAATCACTAATCAACGGGATCAAGCTAGACAATGGCATTGTTCGTCACATGGCGGGTTTACGTCAGTTAATTAAGACGAATGTTATGGACGCGTCCGGCGCATCGGTGACGGTTAAAATGTTAGGAGATTTAGTTCAATCAGTGTTTGAAAAAGGCGGACTAGCGAGCGGCGGTCAATATGCGTTTATTGTCTCGACTAATCAAAAACGTGCAATCAGCGACCTCCAAAGTGACAAAATCCGAATCGTTCAAGCTGAAACGAGCCGTGGTCAAGTAGTGGATCATATCGTTACAGAGTTCGGCCAGTTCCCGGTAATCATGAACGATAACGTAAAACCGACGGAATTATTCTTCATCGATATTAACCGTACAAAAATTAAGCCGTTGGGTAGTCGCGGTTTCCATCACCAAGACACTGCAGTCACTGGCGACAATCGTCGTGGTTTTATCGTTGGTGAATATACATTAGAGTTCAAACAAGAATCAGCGCACGGACGTATCAAGAATTTAGCGTAACAATTTCCCGGAGGCTTGCGATTAATTTCGCAGGCTTCTTTTTGTTTCAAACGTAAAAAGTCCAACTAAAAAAATAAACCGAATAGGAGACGATTAAATGTCAATTTTAGATTCATTTTTAGGGGCAAAGCCCGCAGTAGAAATTACAGAAGAGGTATTTATTAAACGTTTAGGCGATTCTATTACTATCAAGGCACTAACTGGCGAAGATATCGATCAGATTCGTGATCAAGCAACTTATCCTGTTAAGAACGGAAAGAAAACGGAGCTAAAAGTGAACGAGGAAGAAGTATCACGTTTACTTATTGTTAAAGCAACGGTTGAGCCGAACTTCGCAGATAAGCAATTGTTAGAGTATTACAAAGCATCTGACGCGGGAGATTGCGTACAAAAGGCGTTATTAGCCGGTGAAATTGCACATATTCAGACTGCAGTATTATCATTATCAGGATTTAACGATGAAGATGACGAGATCGATGAAGTAAAAAACTAATAAAGGCGGGTGGCGAGGCATTCTTGCTGCACCGCATTTTCCAAAATCACCACATACCACCGCATGAAGTTTACGCGATGAAGAAGCGTTACAGGACGTTTATGTATGCGTCAGAAATGGCCGTGATGGAGGAAGAAGAACAACAGCGAAAAGAATTAGAACGTAAGCAAAGGTAGTAGAAGGCGCTCTGAATAGGGCGTCTTTTTATATGCCAAAAAACGCAAGGGGGATGCGGAATTGAAAAAATTAACGGCTCAACAACGATTATTTTTACGGGCAGGCAGCGTAATTAACGACTTCGAGCGCAACGACTTTAAGGTTAGCGCAGATGTAGCCGCTCGAGCGGAGGAATTAAAACCGCAATTATTGTACATGGTCAGATACGACAAAAGTTTTAGATATGAGGCTGGCCTGTTCTTAAACGGTTTAGTATTAGCGACTAAGCAAGCAAAAGGTCAAGACTTATTAGCGGAGTTTAAGGTTGTATGTGAACGTATTAATGCAGCTCTAGAGATGAGGTGCTAAAGTATGGCAATGAACCTTACCGCCGTATTCAAGGTTCGCGATCAAGGTACGGCTATGCTGCGGAAATTAACGCAATCAATGGATAGCGTTAATCGATCAAGTCGTATTGTTAGCGAAAGTGTATCGAAAACGCAAAAATCCGTAAGTCAACTTGGCAATACTGCTACGTCAACAGGGTCCCAAATGGACGGTTTAAAAAGTAAGCTAGCCGGATTGGGTGCAGCAGTTGGGGTGGGTTCGCTTGCTAAATCAATTGTTGGTATTGGCGCTGAATTTGAAGCCTCGATGTCAAAAGTTGCGGCCGTTTCAGGTGCGACAGGCGGAGACTTGGCGAAGCTTGAGGCGAAAGCTCGCGAAATGGGTGCGAATACAAATAAAAGTGCGTCTGAGGCTGCGGATGCGTTGGGTTACATGGCATTAGCCGGATGGGATACGCAACAAATGCTCGGTGGGATAGAGCCGATTTTGAAATTATCTGCTGCAGGAAATATGGAATTGGGTAGGACGTCAGATTTAGTCACTGATTCGATGGCGGCGATGGGACTCACTGTTCAGGATTTACCTGGCTATCTCGACATGGTAGCGCAAGCCTCTCGTAGATCGAATACTGAAATCGAGTCACTAATGGATGCGTTTCTAATATCCGGTGGTCAGTTTGCTTCATTGAATGTTCCGTTAGCGGAATCTACATCATTACTTGGTATCTTAGCCAACCGTGGATATAAAGGCGCAGAAGCCGGTACAGCAATGAACGCAATCCTCACTAACATGACCACAAAAGGTGGAGAATCCGGAAAGGCAATGAAGCAACTCGGTTTATCTATGTGGGATGCACAAGGTAATTTCATTGGTCTAGAGGCTGGATTAATGAAGGTTAAAGATAAACTTTCAGGACTGACTCAAGAACAGCGCAACCAAGCGATATCTATGATTGCCGGCAAGGAACATTTAAAGACGTTTCAGGCACTACTATCGGGACTCGGTGCAGAATACGGATCACTGAAAAACGACATCAGTAATTCAAGTGGCGTACTCGAGAAATTATATAAAATAATGACTGACAATTTAAAGGGCGACTGGGATACGCTTAAATCCGGCTTATCGGATGCTGCGATAGCCATATTTAAACAACTTGTCCCGGCTTTACGTGCTGGATTAAAAGGTTTGTCCGGATTGGCGAGTTATATACCTAGAATTACCGATGCGTTTTTTAGTTTCGCAAAATCGCTATCATTCTTAAAGCCTTTATTAGTTCCGCTAGGTACATTCTTAGGCGTTTTATTATCATTAGTTGCCGGATCGATGGCCTTAACCGCACTAGGCGCAGCTTTCTCGCTGTTAGTAAGCCCTATCGGATTAGTCGCTGCAGCAATTACAGCGGTCGTTTTAACCTTCGCAACAGCTTATAAAAAGTCAGAAACATTCCGAAATGCCATAAACGGAATTGGCAGCGCCTTTAAAGCCGTATCGGAAATACTTAAAAACGGTCTTAAAGGATACGGAACAGCAAGAAATCTGCTTGAGTCAGCCGGATTTAGTGAAGATCAAATACAGTCAGTTATAAGCTTCTCATATAAGCTAAAGGACGCATTCGATAAAGTAAAGAGTGTATTCAGCGGTCTAGGAACATTAGCGACTGGTGGAAGCTCACTTAATCTATTAACTGCGCTAGGGCTATCGCCAGAGATGGCTACGAAAGTAGACGGTCAGATTAACGGAATCAAGGCGAAAATCTCGGAATTTATAACTAACGTTAAATCTAAATTCGGTGAAGTAAAAGCGTATATTGCTGAAAAAATAGAGCAGTTATCCCCGACATTCGACCGTTTGAAAGAGATATTCTCTACGGCATGGTCCACGATAGTTAGCGTATTAAAAAACGCTTGGTCTATCATAGAGCCGTTTTTGAGCGGTTTCTGGAACATGTTACAGGTTCTCGGCGATATTGCTATGGTTGTATTTAATAACATTATCATGCCGGCCATTTCGTTTTTAGTGCAACTGATCTCGACTTTATGGTCAATAGCACAACCTATACTAACTGGGTTAGGGCTATTATTTGAATTAGTGTCGACTATAATTAAGCGTTTATGGGATAACGTCCTAGTGCCATTTATCGACTTTATCACAACCGCGGCGAAAAATGCGTTCGACAACTTTGCTGGTTCGCTAAAAATCGTGCAAGGCTGGTTCGAAACACTTAGCGGGTGGGTGAATACAGCTTATGGATATGTAAAAGACTTTATCGACTTTATTGGTAGAGCTAAATTACCTGACTGGGTAACTAACGGAATAAGTGCAACGGTATCGACAGTTGGTGGTTGGCTAGGTTATGACAGCGGCGGTAAAGGCGGTAATCCGAAATCGCACTATAGCGGATTAGATTCTGTACCATATGATGGGTATACAGCTCGGTTGCATAAATCAGAAAAAGTTCTTACTGCGCGAGAGGCTAAGGAATATGACGAAGGACGCTCGGGCGGTGGAATTACTATCGCAAAGTTAGCTGATCAAATTATATTACGTGAAGATGCAGATATCGACGATATTGCATACAGATTAGCGAAATTAATCGAGAGAGAGAGAGATCACAAGTAAGTTAGGACAAACGGGCAGGTATCGGCTTTTACAGCGGTGCTTGCCGTTTTTTTTATGCCTAATTACGTTAGAACTCCGAATTCAAATATTAGTAATCGGACATAACGCAAAATCAACGCATTATATAGAAGAAACTCGAAATTAGCATTGCCGAATATGTCCGATTTTAACGCATTTTCGACGCTAGTATATCGGAGTATATGACGTGTTTTATCGGGCAGATGACGGAAATGCACGCATCATTAAAACACTTTGATTCTCGACGATTATCACCGTTTGACAATCGGCATAATCCGTCATTTACTAAACCTTCCGAAATTGACGACATTATATAGAAGAAAGTCGAAAAGGCAACTATAGTAGACGTTAGTTCTGACGCATAATTGACGGGTAGAGGCATCGGATGGACGCGCACCTAAAACACTTTACATTACTTTACATAATACGAAGATTTCTGCGATACATATAATAGAAGAAAGCCGTAATGGCTACGTTTTATGTAAAGTGATATAATGTAATGTTAACGCTGATTACAGGGGGCAGGCGGTCGGATCGGACGGGGCGGTCTGAAACTCGAGGGGTTACAGTATGACGCTATTTTAACGCAAAGATTCTGGACACTCTCGCATTATCAAAACTTAACAGTATTGACAACGTTATGCCGATACGATAAGATAGCCTTATAAACGTTATCAAAACTTATTATCAAAAGTTAGGGGCGATATAATGGCTAAATACGGATATGCTCGAGTGTCAACGGTAGCGCAAGATTTAGAGTCGCAAATTCAATCGTTAGAATCGGAAGGCTGTACGCAAATCTATAAAGAGAAGTTTACAGGGACTAAGACGGATAGACCGATATTTAATGAAGTCATGGAATCGCTAACAGAAGGTGATACGTTAGTAGTAACAAAACTAGACCGGCTAGCCCGTAACACTAAAGAGGGTATCGAGGTTATAGAGGCGTTATTCGAGCGCGGTGTACGTGTGCATGTGCTTAACGTCGGACTCTTAGAGAACACAACTATGGGACGTTTCTTTCTTACTACGTTATTAGCTGTAGCTGAAATGGAACGCAATTTAATCATTGAACGAACTCAAGAAGGCAAAGCAATCGCAAAGCAGCGTGATGATTTCCGAGAAGGCAGACCGAAGAAATTTGATAAGAAACGCTTAGACACTGCAATGCAGCTATTGGAATCGAATAGTTATAAAGAAGTCGAAGCAAAGACGGGAATTTCAGTCGCAACTTTAGCGAGAGAAAAAAGAAAACGAAAAGAACAAACGATCAAAAACGATTAGTTTCGTTAATGATCGTTCTTTTTTTGCGTTAAAAGTGCGTGACCCCAAAGCCCTCGATTCTAACGGGCGCTTTCTGCTGTTCGCTATTTACAAACAACTTTTTTTCATTTGGGGGTTAGGAAAGAGAAAATGATGTAAACTTTATCGGTTTTAAATATTAAGAGTCAGTTAATAAAATGCTAAAATAAAACTAGGTTTGTAGCACGAAGGAAAAGAGGGGTTTAATTGGATTTTATTAACTATTTAACAGTTGACCAAAGAATTGCTGTTTTAACAACATTAGCGACTTTCACAATCTCTGTAATATCAGTTGTAATTGCTGTTAGATCATTAAAGGTTACCAAAAGATCGATAGATGAAGCAAATCGACCTTATGTAGTAGCATCTGTGGTAGGAAATGTTGGATATCGTACCGAAAAGTTGCTTATGATAAAAAACTACGGCAACACAGGGGCAACAATTGAATCTATTAAATTTTCGGAAGATATCGCAGAAGAAGAATTATTGATAGAATTTTTAAATTCTTTAAGTGGAATTTTCATCGCTCCAGGACAGTCGTTCATGTTTACTTTAAATAAACCTAGAGAAAATGAAAATGTAACGCTAGTGGGTGAGATGGCTGTTATTTATAAGGATTTCAAAAATAAGTTTACTGAAAAATGTAAATTAAATTCAAAAATTATTAATACAAACCTTCAAATCTCATCAGATTCATTATCTGAATTTGAAAATAAGTTATTAAATACGTTACATAATAATAATCGTCAAAAGTAACACTTGCAATATTTGGATATTTAGATGTTGATGTTCGTTTATTGCGTCAGTTTTGCGTCAAAAAAATAAGCGCAGGAATCCCTGCGCTCGTAACTTGTTTTTTCAAATTCTACATAAATAATAGCTTAAAATAAAAGTGCCGTAAATACTTTTTTTTCGCAAGTAGTAAACAGTCGTGAGAGCCTATTCTAATGCGGTTTCAAGGGCGTTATACTCGGTACGTAAAGGAGAGTGGTACTGATGGTTTACGCAGAAGTAGCAAGGGTGACAGGTTTAACTTACGATATAGTTGAAGGAGATGTTAGATATATAAGAAAGTTTATACCTGGTTTTGCGGAAAATGGCGAGTTAAAAATACGTGAGTTGTCGTATTATGTATGTTATAGAGCAGAGTTTACGGATGATAATAAGAATAAACGTGAGCAAGGTATTAGGGCGATGAAGCTGGCAATCAAGCAAGATATAACGGAAAATTTGCCATATGAAAATATGACATTTTATATTTAGCGGATAAATCGACTTTACTTCCGCTGTCAAATAACGTAAGATGATTCGTAAGAAGGTCGACTATGCAATGTACGACCATTGAACGGATATTTGTCCGCCAGTACGTTTATATCACCGTTTCAAATGACGGTGCAGTCAACGATACAACAATGCGGATGTTATAGCGGTGCAATAACGAATAAGGGACGCGGGTTCGACTCCCGCCGTCTCCATAATACGATTTCATTGGATTTCAATGAACGTCAAAACCCTTGTATATCAAGGGTTTTTTATTTTGTCTATGTCATATAGTTTCATTGAGTATCAAACGAAAGTAGTCAAAGCGTAGTAGCTCAACTACATTTCAATGTAGCTGGCGAACTTCTGAATAGCTTCTTCTTTCGCTTTCTTCGTAACGTGTGCATAGATGTTTGAGACGGTTGGTTCACTCCCGCCATGTGTTGTAATTGTATAAATGTCAACACCAATATGTACATTTTCGCTCGTTTAAGGATGTACAAAATCACTCATTTTCCGAGGTTAAATGATGCTTTAATCGGTATGAATCACCGACGATTGTGACAACACTTGCGTGATGTAAAATACGATCTAATATCGCGTTCACTAACTTCGGTTCAGGGAAAATTTCATCCCTTGATTTGAAGTTCATATTCGCTGTGAAAATCGTGCTACGTTTCTCATAACGGGCATCAATGTGCTGGAAAAATAGTTTCGCTTCCTCTGGATCAATAGGTAAGTAACCAATCTCATCGATGATTAATAATTTATATTTTGTTTAATGTTTCAAACGACTCTCTAGCCTGTTTTCTAAACGTGCTTTTTTCAGATTCTGAATTAAGTCATAGCACTTAATACAATAGGTACTTGTTCGTTTTTTAGCTGAAGTAATGCCGATTGCTGTGGCCAGATGGGTCTTGCCGACACCACTTGGACCAAGGAATACAATATTCTCATTTTTTCTTCGATAAAACGTAGGCTTTGAAAATCGAGTATTTGTTGCTGGTTAATACTTGGTTGGAAATCAAAATTAAAATCCTTTATTTCCTTTAAATGCGGAAATGCAGCGACTTTCACCATCGCATGAATCATATTTTGCTCACGAACATCGATTATAGTTTAAAAGAGGAAGGTTAAGTACATAATCCGTTTTTGATAATAAAGAGTTATTTTAATTATCCTTTTCACTTCGAAATGTAGCAATTGTCATAGTTACTTCATGCTTTTTTGGCTTCTACTGGTTTTAAGTAGAGGGGGAATACGAATCAACACAACGTATTTCTTAAAAATTTTCAACTTATACCCAATTTTATGTATAATAAAGTTGATAATTAGAAAATAAGGTTATTATAGTAAAAAAAGTAACGTTCACTGGAGGGCTGAATATGAAAATTATTCAATTATCTGATATTCATTTTTCGAAGTCTAAAGACAATTCACTTTTAAAAAAAAGGGATAAATTCTTTGATTCATTAGTAGCAGAATGCTTAGATCAAGAACAAGTTATTTTCACAATCACAGGCGATATAGCAGATAGAGGAGATAAAGAGGAATACCAAGAGATAGCTTTACCTTTTTTTGATGGTATTAGTACTAAACTTGAAGAAAAATTACCTGATTTAAAATTCGATTTTATATTTATACCTGGAAATCATGATTGTGATTTTTCTAATGTACAGTTACAAGAATTTAGAAACTCAATATTACCACAAGTAAAAAATAATATAACGTTAATTGAGAATGAAATATATCAAAAAAACATTTTACTGCAAGATGAATTTAATTCATTTATTGATTTATATCATGGTAAATGGAGAACTCTTAAAGAAGTTTATGTCAACCCTTTAGTAAAGGTTATTAACTGTGTTACTAATCAAACAGAAGTATCATTTATACTTATGAATACTTCTTGGATTACAACTATTCATGAAAAGCCAGGAGAAATGTTATTCTACGAAAAATTTTTAAATGAAGTAAAAGGCTATTTAAGTCCTATAAATATAACTCTATTACATCATCCTACACATTGGTTAGAACCTAATAATAAAAGGGTGATTGAGGAGATAATACAAAGTGCTTCCAACATAGTACTGTCGGGGCACGAACATGCAAAAACTGAAGTTATAAAAACTGACTGGAACAACAAAAATGTAGTTTATGTTGAAGGTGGGACATTACAAGAACATTCAGATCCGAGTTTAAGTGAGTACAATATACTCAAGTTCGATATAGAAAAAAATCAATTTAAGGTATCTACAATGTCATGGAATTCTAGAATGTATTGCTTAAATGATAGAGATAGAGAGATGTGGCATCCAATTTCTCAAGAATATGGAACTTCGTCAACTCGTAAACTATCGATTAATTCTGAATTTGAAGATTTTTTAACAGAATCAGCTATTCCGCTAAGTCACCCTCGAAAAGACAAAGTAAATCTTAATGACTTGTTTGTATTCCCTGATTTAGAAGAAATGATTTATCACGAAGAGAATGAAAAGCAAGAATTAATAGAAACTATAGATATTCCTGAACTAATATCTAATGATACAGAATCTACACTTCTTATTAGTGGAGAAAAGGATAGTGGAAAAACCACTTTATCGAAAATAATCATGCAGTATAAATTAGGCGAAGGGTATTATCCTTTACTAATAAATAGTGAGGTAATAAATCCTACGTTAGCACATAATATTGAAAAGTTAATAGAAAAATCCATAGGTGAGGTTTATTCATTAAATGATCTTGATATATATTTACAGCTAAATACTACTGAAAGAATTTTAATTATTGAAGACTGGCATAAATGTGTATTAAATGATGATACTAAAGTAAAGTTTTTTAAAAGATTATCTCAATTTTTTAGTCAAATAATTATTTTTGCTGATTCTGAAACTCCTCTCTCTCCTAAATTAGTATTAAATGTTACAAAAGAAGGTATACGAATTAGACGATTTAAAGTTCTAGAGTTTGGTTATCAAAAGCAAGAGGAATTAATCGAGAAATGGGTTTTGCTAGGACAACATGAGACTATTGATCGGGCTAAACTTTTAAAAGAGATTGATATAAAGAAACATGGTATGGCTCCTATTTTAAGAAATGGTTTTGTACCAAAATATCCTTTATATATGTTAATGATATTAAGCTCAATGGAATCAAGACAACCACACAATTTGGAAAAAAGTTCGAATGGATATTACTTCGAAATTCTAATAAAAGATTCCTTGGTTAATTTAGAAATTGAGTTTAATGAAACAGAAAAATTATATCAATATTTAACTGATTTCGCATACTATCTTTCTATTCATCCAGATAACAAAATTACTTTAAATGAGTGGAGGGGATTTCATGAAAACCACTTGGAACATTATGACATGAATCCTGATCAGATTCCATTTAATCCAATTAGAAATAAGCTTATCAATGAAAAAGTTATTCGATTTAAGGAATCATGTTTCGAGTTTTATTATCCATATGTCTTTTATTTTTTCACTGCTCAATATTTTGCCCGAAATTTGCATAAAGTTGAGATCAAAGAAGCGTTAATTGATATAACAAGTAATCTTCACGTTACACAAAATGCGAATATAATTATGTTTTTGACTCATCTTTCTAAAGAGGCAGTTATTAAAGAATGTGTTTTAAATGCTGCGAAAGATCTTTTAAATACTTTACCTCCAAGTAAGTTAGAAGACGAAATACAATTTATAAACAATTTATGTACAAAAATTATTATTCCAAAAGTAAATGCAGATCTGGACGCTGTAGCAAATCGTAAGAATGTAAATAAAAGCAAAGATGATTTTGAAAAAATATCAAAGCGATCTGAAGGTGAGAATCTACCAAACGAAAGCCATTTTTTGGAGGATGTAGAAGACGATGAAGTAAAGCAAAAAGTTATTGAAGAGGTAAATACTGCAAATAAGTCATTTAAAATGCTAGAAGTAATAGGTCAAATATTAAGAAACTATTATGGATCTATGGACAGGGAAGAAAAAATAGCATTAAGTACTGAACATTACCAATTAGGACTAAGATTAAATCATTGGTTAATCACGCAAATTGAAGAAATAGCCGACATGTTGATAGAGCATATCTCAGATTTCTTAAGTAAAAAAAATTCAATTACTCAAGATAAATCAACAGCGTTTGCTCAACAGTTTGTATACACATTAGCGAGTATTATTACACATAATAACCTATGGAAAATTGCTATAACTGCGGGTACTGAAGATTTAGATCGTACATTTACTAGGATTGAGGAAAAAATACCAACTGTTGCAGTAAGTTTAATAAATTTAATTATTAAAATAGAATACTATAAGGATTTCCCTTACAAAGAGTTAGAGTTATTTGTAAACAAAAATAAAAATAATATTATTGTAATGCAAATTATTAGAGAAGTCGTAAAAAGATATATATATTTAAATGATATTTCACTATCGGATAAACAAAAATTATGTACAATTACTGGTTTAAAAATATCATCAAAATTCCTTGTAAAATTAGTAAATAAATAATAGGTTCTTGCGAAAAAAAAGAGTAGATTTATCTTCAATAAATTTTATCGAACGTAGTGTCAAAAGAGTAGTTAATTATTCTACGACTATCCTAGAAGTTCTATAGTTTTGGAGCAACCTCCATGAGTTTCCGCTCTACATCCCGTGTAGTTTGTCAAAGGTTCTTTTCACTTTGACTGGCTATACGGGATGGGGAACACTCTATAAATGATGATTGCCAAAAAACAAAAACTTAGCTTTTGAAGAATCTTGACTCAGATCCACTTCTTACAATAAACTTATAATCAAGTTTTATATAGATTATAAATTAATGATTATTTAAGCATTTATTTTGTATCTAATAATTTCATTAATTGAATTTTTTTATCTTCAATCATTTCTTGAATTTCCATATCTATTACTTTTAAAGATTCTTTAAATTCCAAATCATTTTCATACTCTAACTCATTAATTAAATGGTTGATAGATCCATTAAAATCATATGGATACCAAGTCACTTGTCTAAATTTATTTAAAATGTTTCTTGGAACTACTTTTTTTGATACTATTTCGATAAATTCTTTATCAGATAAATCATATCCATCATTTGGAATCCCTAATTGCTCTACAATTCTAATCATTCTCTTTAAATCATGTCTTGATTTCTTATAACTCCAAAATAGATTATCCTGAACAAGAATATATTTGTAAATTGGACCAGTAGTTGTTTTTCCGATTAATAACTCAACAACTATTAAAACTTTAGCGTTATCATCAGTACTATCTCCTTTGAATTCTTCAAAGTTTTTAAAGAAACTTACTTTAATAAAACTTTTATAATCATAAGGGTTATACTCATCGATTAAATCTTCAAATAGATGTTGAAAACGCCAGTGGTACTTATAGCAGTCAATACTATCATACAATTCATTATGATAATAATCTCCTTCATCAGCATCAAACCAACTTCTTTTAATACAAAATTTATCTGCAACCCAATCTAGCAATTCGTCATTAAGCTTAGGAATTATAGTCTCTTCATCCACAACATCTGCATATTTAATTTCAAATTTGGAATCGATAAAAGAAGGGATTTGTCCTCTTTTGATCCCATGATTTTCAAATATATTAAAAAATTTTTTTGCCAAAATATTTAAGGGGCTATCTTTTTTTACTAAATCGGTTTCTCCATACACATTAGTAGTGTTATTAATATTTACTTCACCATCTGTTTGGAAATTATTATTTCCGTTTAGAATTTTCAGGTTTTTAAATTCTGGATTACTTTCCCTTTTTGTTTTTAAATATCCAATTAAAACACTAAGTATTAGAACACCGATACCTGAAAATATCCATTCTTTATTAGAAATTAAATAGTTCATCTAATTCTCCTTAAATTTATTTTTCAAGTCACCCTTTAATTGGAGAGTATAAAATATTTTGTGTAAATGAATAAAACTACAAAAAAGGAAGACCTTTTCTTGGTAGAATTAAGTCACCACAACCAATCCTAGAAAAGAGGTCTTCCCTATGAATCAGTTTACAACAGAAATTGTCGAAGCTCTAGTAAAAAAACAAGATATTACCGAAGTTTTTCATACGCATTTAGAAACAGCAGTCAATACGTTACTTGCGACAGAACTGACGGCTTTTTTAGATTACGAAAAATATGATTGAATCGGCTTCAACTCTGGTAATTCACGCACGTTACATACAGAATACGGTGATTTAACCATCCAAATTCCACGTGACCGCAACGGTGAGTTCAAGCAACAGACCGTCGCACCTTATAAACGCTCAAATGACACACTAGAATCAACGGTCATTCATCTCTTCCAAAAAGGGATTACAATGTCCGAAATCGCTAGTTTAATTGAAAAGATGTATGGCCATCATTACACACCGCAGACGATTTCGAACATGACAAAAGTGGTCGGAGAACAGGTAGAAGCTTTTAATAAACGTCCCTTAAACGCACGTTATGTCTGCGTTTACTTAGATGCGACGTATATTCCAGTGCGTCGTGAAACAGTGTCTAAAGAAGCTGTTTATATCGCAGTTGGCATTCGTGAGGACGGGTCAAAAGAAGTCCTAGCTTATACGATTACACCAACTGAGTCTGCGTACAACTGGCAGGAACTTCTCGCAGAACTTAAGGAACGAGGTATCGAAGAAGTGCTTCTGTTTATCTCTGATGGCCTAAAAGGCATGGTGGATGCAATTTCTACGGTCTTCCCAAAAACCAAAATCATTCCTTCGAACAAATCTATTTAAAAATCAAAAAGTGATGATCTATAAGAAAAGGTTGGATTGTCATTTACACAAAAATATTGACAGTCCCTACTCAAGAAACAGGAAATTTTTGCGGTAAGTGTGGGACTAATTTAAATGAAACGGTTACGCAACCGCAAACTAGTGCACCTGTTAAAGAAGACAACCAGCCAAAGCATGAACAACAAACGGAAATGGTTAGCTCTATAAACAGTAATGAAAAACTAGAAAAATTGAAAAACGAATCAAGTCAATATATGTCCTACTTTATGGACCAAATGAAGCAACCATCTAAAAATTTCTTTGACACAGTGGCGCATTTTAAACAAAATATTATTTCAATAGCCGTTTACTTAGTGTTATGCAGCGCTGTAATTTATGCGTTTTTATCGAATATGGGATACGAAGGCGACTTGGGGATTGTTGAATTACCTTCTAAAACTTCCATAATATTTAAGTTAGACTTACTCGTGCTATTGATGATTGGTTTTGGTATGCTTTCTGCATTTATTACCACTAATTTATTTGGACCTGAAGCGAGTATTAAAACAATTGTAAGCCAGTGCGCATCTTACTTCGCTGTTCCTATCATTACATTAATTATTACCATTTTAGCCATACTAATTGATTCAGTATATATAGGACTTATATTCTTAGCTATCAGTTTATTGTTAGTAATGCTAGTAATTCCAATGTTTGTAGTTGTAATGTCGTTGCAGAAACAATCTAAAAAAATAGAGCGTTTCTATGCATATTTAATTTCTTTAGCAATCATAGTCATTTTAAATTTTATTTTTTATATCGTTTTAATGCAATCAGTTATTTCAAATATGTTTGAATAAGAGGTTAATAACTATAATGATTAAATGGAAATTTATTGTGATTATCATTGTTTGCGGAGGGATTTTTCTTTCGTACATGGGTTATTTTGATAAACCAGAAGATTGTATTGATGATTTTTTCGATGCATATAATCAACAAGATGTTAGAAAAATGCTAGAGATAATTGATAATCCAGAAGTGAGCAAGATTAAAAGTGTTTTGAGTTTTACAGGTGTTATTAGTGATGCCCTTGTAGGGGTAGATATGGGTGAATTATTGTTAGATTTTATGCCAATCTCAGAGGATTTATTAGGTTATACAGGTTCTAGAATGCACGCGGATATTCAGTCAAGCGAGATGGATTTTCTTCGGAATCGCGCTACTGTTCATGTAAGAGTCATGACCGAGTCGGATGATAAGAGCAGTGTGGACAATCTATTGTTTAAACTGAAGAAGAAGGACCGCAAATGGTATATCACAGATGTTCAAGAAGACTATTAAACAAGAATTATTGAGCTCATAATCAAGTAAACATCATATGCTATTATAATTTCAAAAGAAGGCTCACCAGTCATCATCAGATTTCTGTGAGCATTCTTTTTTAAATCTATAAATATCTTTCTCGATTCTATAATATTTTTGGGTATTCACACAATTACACGCATAAAAAAGCACAGATTCACTGATTTATATACACTTGAATTGTCGAGAAACAAGTAATAGAAAGGTGAACTGTGCAAATGAATTTTAACATGAATATCCCAGGATTAAAAGATGTAGAGATTACAAAAGTAGAAGAAGTAGGTATCGAATCGCATTGTATGTACAATTGCCTAAATGTACGCATCAATGTCCAGTTTGTAAAAAAGAAACATCGAAGATTCATGATTATCGTATACAAAAGATCAATCATTTAAAATGCGAATGCGGAGACGCGCAATCGATTGATATTTTGCCGAATCGTAAAAAAGAAACAATAAAAAATTACTTAAGTCAGTATGGAGCAGATGTTGAGATAGTGGTCATGGATATGAATCCAAGTTTTAAAGCAGCTGTTCGTCAATTGCTAGGTAGACCTGTTATATTGTGGCAGACCGCTTTCATTTTAGCCGTTATATCTATTGAGCAAAAGATGAAGTGCGCCGATAAGTCAAGTGTTTTATAAACGTGCATCTAAATTATCATCTAAACAGTGGTACTTACAGCGCTATACAGAAATGTCTGAAACATTAAAAGTAGCTCATAAATTAAAGGAAGCCTATTGTGAATGGTTTGATTGGGCAAAAGATAAAGAATGATGTCGTAGAAGTGAAGAAGCGATTACAAGCTTTTTACCGTATGGTAGAAGAGACAAAATTACCAGCTTTCTTAAAAGCAATTCAAACATTTAAAAACTGGCAAGTTGAAATCTTAAATAGCTTTAGTTTTGGTTATTCCAACGGCTTCTTGGAAGGCATTAATAATAAAACAAAAGTGATGAAACGGAATGCATATGGCTTTCGACGCTTCGATCACTTTCGAGCAAAAATTTTATTAAATTTAAAGTATAAAGATATCGGGGTTCATCTGGGTTAACGTGCTAAAAGATTACACCACCCCAACATTTGACTTAGAACCTAAAAAATGAAATGAAATTTTAAAAAATCTTGTAGGCTTTTTTAAAACTATTCTCAAGAAACGTTATCCAAAGGGAATTTAATCTTAGGAAAGCGGAAGATTGTGCAATATAATGTTTTGGAGAAAAACTATATTATTCGAGAATTCTTGATTTATCAAAAGATGAAATCATTACATACTATGAAAGAAAATTTAAGGAGTTCGATTTTATAGTATGAAAAAAGCCCCTACACTATAAAAAGTGCAGAGGTACTTGTATTACATATTTTCGAATATAGACATCTGTTTTTTAACGGTATGGTCATCTTTTTTGCTAGACTTTTTAACTTCAGTTTTCTTTTCGGTGTCATCCATTATTTTTTCAATTTCATTCAAAGTGATTTTTTTTATCACTTCTTTATCAATACCAGCTGATAAAGCATTGATGAACAGTTTATTGAGTTGATTTTCTAGTATTTCGGATAGCTTAGTAGTGGAGAAAAATACTTCCTTTATACTATTAAATTCTACAGAACTGTTTTCACTTTTTAGTTTTTCAACACCCTCACTGCTACCAATAACGTATAGTGATGACCATTTAAATTTAAGGTTTTCTAGAACACCTTCCCAAGTGCCGCTTTTTTTTGTGCCTGAAATTTTTGCTGAAGCCACTAAAGTTACATCTCCTGTAGAGTGTATAAATTTATTTCGTTGCATTGCATAGGGACCTGTAAAACGAGCATTTATAGGCTGTGTAGACATAATAAGTAATTGTCCATTTTGAATATACTGGCGAACCTCTTTATTTCTAATCCATTGAGATAGGCCGTCTGAAGGGAAAATAACAGCTTTGCCACCAGCTTTTAAAGCAGCATTAGTAGCGGTACTATCAACTCCTCGAGCACCACCAGAAATGACTAGGACATCATTATTGGCCGCATCTTCACAAATACTTTCTACCTTGTTTAATTCTTCTGGTAAAGCATCTCTAGCTCCAACGACACTTAAAGCATGAGGTGAATTCAAAATATTTAAATCACCTATATAATAGTAAAAAGCGGGTCTTTGATTGAGTGATAATTTTTTTAAACGTTTTGGCATATAAGAACGAAATACTACATTGTATCCTTGATTTAAGGCTTCCTCTAATTCGATCATCGAAAAGCCAAGTTTTTGACGGTGCTCAACTTTTTTTATGATTTTTGTTTTTTGAGAAGTTGTTGCTTCCGTTAATACGTTCATTAGTTCACTAGGGCTACAGTTTAATAGAAATTCAGGTTCTAAATTATTTTGTGCTAAAGATTTCACAGTTGCATTCCATTCAAGAATTGTAAAGGCTGTAGTTTTGGTATGTGGAAGTAGGGCGCAAAATAAATATGTTGCTAGCTCATTGTTTGAAAAAGGCATAAATAACTCCTTTCTTAGTCACTACCACTAGTATCAGAAATTGCAAATGGTGTAACTTTGACATTATTATAATTAGTGGCTATCAATTCAGCGCCAATTGCAAATGTCCATTTAGAGTCTACGAAATCATCAACTAAAAGAATGTGTTTATTTGATAAATCAATCTGACTATTAATATATAGATAGTTTCGAATATTGGCTTCTTGATGTTGAGTATTTAAAAATGCTTTTTGTTCAGGTTCATCTGGCTTCTTTGCTAAAATGTGCACATACTCACATTTTAATGCTTTAGCTAGCGATTGTGCAAACTGTGGAACAAGTAACGATCTGCGGTTGGATGGAATTGGTACAATAACCACATCGTTCCAATTCAATTTGTTTTTATAAAAGTAAGTTTTTAATTTTTTTGCAGAAGCTTCGATTAAAATATTTGAAAAAGCTTCATTGATATATTTACCTCTTCGGGCTTCTTGTCCTAATTCTTCATGATAGTAACTTAAAGCAATTCCTGTTTCGGATACATAAGCAAGATTTCCACGACCTGGAAGAACTGATTTTTTACGTGGTTCAATTAAAATAAATTGATTATTAAAGAAATCCTGAACCTTATCTTTTTCAATAGTTGTAACAGTATCGATAGTGTGAGCCCATGAATTTAAACAGTTGCTACATTGTCCACAAGGTTTTGAATAAGGATCGTCTAAAGATTTAGTGATAAACTGCATTAGACACCGATGGTCATTTTGATAGGCTAAAAGCTCATTGTATTCCTTTATTTTCATTTGAATAACAGATTCATAATAATTTTCTTGTGAAAAATATGGTTTAGGTGTTCGATAATAATTACTGCCGTCTTTCGCTATAATACCCTCAATAGATAAAAGTTTTAATATTTGCTTCAATATTTTGCTTTTAATGTTAATATTAGCGGATAAATCACTCATTTTAGCCTCGTCGCAAGTATTTAAGTAAGAAAGTACTTGCTCGATATCTTCTTGTTTGGGGAAAGAATTATAAATGAAATATTCATTGATACTTGTTTCTTCCTCGCCTCCATATAAAAGAATGCAGTAGGAGTCGCGAATATTACGACCTGCCCGTCCTATCTGTTGATAATATTCAATCATAGACTTTGGTGTGAAGTAATGTATGACAAAGCTAATATCGTCTTTATCAAATCCCATACCTAAGGCAATGGTAGAGACAAGAACTTTTAGTTCATTATTAATTAGCTTTTGTTCAAGTTCTATTTTTACATCTTCGCTAAGATCCCTATGATACGGATAAGCAGCAATTTGATTTGATTGTAACCACTGTGCTAGACGTTCACATTCTTTGATTGTCGTTGCATAAATTATTCCAGACCCAGGAAAAGAAGCGATGTTTTTTGAAATCCAAGAATACTTTAGTTCTGTTGTAGGTAAATGAATTTTATGTAGCTTCAAAGACTTTCTTTGTAAAGGACCACGTATTACTTCACAATCACCTAGCTGTTTAGCAACGTCTTGAATAACACGATTGTTTGCTGTAGCTGTTGTTGCAAGAACTCCAATATTGCTAGGCAAACTATCTAATAACTGTTTGATTCTTCTATAATCTGGTCTAAAATCATGCCCCCAGTCTGATATACAATGGGCTTCATCTACTACAAATAAAGCGATTCTTAATTGACTAAGTATTCGAATAAATTCTTCTTTTTGTAATTGTTCAGGTGTTATGAATAAAACATCACATTGTCTACTATTACAACGATTAATAACTTCTATGCGCTCAGCTTGTGTTTTATTTTGCTGACCATTTATACTTTCGGCTGTAATATTATACTTTGCTGTGCTTTCTATTTGATTTCGTGCTAGGGATAAGAGTGGACTAATAATGATGGTCACACCTTCCCCACGCTGACGGAGTATTTTTGTGGCCAAGAAATATACAAGACTTTTTCCCCAACCAGTTTTTTGTACAACCAATACTCGTTCTTTATTAATCATTTTTCGTACGGCTAATTCCTGATATTCATCCCTAAAGGTAGCTTGATCTCCAAAAACTTCTGTTAATTTAGTTTTTAAAATCGGCATTTTTTATCCTCCTAGTTATATTAATTCAAATCACTTAAAAGTATAACAAATTTTGTTAATTTTAAGGTAATTATAACCTTGGAAGTTATTTCATTCTTGTGTAATTCACGAGATTTTTAAGTGTAGTAAGGAGCGGTGAGTGGCATATCTATGTGTGTAAAAGGATTGGTTTTTATATAGCCAAGCTTTATCATAAAATCTAATATTTTAGCAGTGTACGCTTTTACCATTCTAAACTTATTTAGCTTTGCCACACATTCATCAGTATGTTTTGAAGACTGTTCACACTTAAAGGAGATGGTAAACATTTATTATCTTTCACCTAAAGTGGAGAGCATGGGAATTATAGAAAATGAGGTATGTTATTTATCTATTAGGTAATTTATTCTATAATTAGAAGTTGGAATCAATGAAAAGTGGTAAATTAATCATGAATAAATGAGGTTGTTTATGACCTATAAAATACAGATAAATGAGGTGCACAGCATGTACGGAACAGATAACCAATGGCAATTTTCAAAAATACCAAATATAGAGGAATCCAATTTCAATAAAATTTTAGAGCGTTTTTATAGTTTAGGTGTGGCAGGGTTAACACGTGAAAATATACAAAATTCATTAGATGGAAGACTGACTGAATCGGATAAACCGGTTGAAGTGAAAATTAAATTAGGCACAGTAAACCGACAGGCAATTCCGGGAATGACTTCAATCGTACAACGTATTAAAAGTTTAGAAGGCCGTAATGGATATACAAAAGAGACAATCAATCATATGAAAGCTTCCATGATGGATGAAGAAGTTCGCTATATTTCATTTGAAGATAGTAATACACGTGGGTTAACGGGAGCGAAGTATGGTCAGAGCAATTCGAAAGATCATACTTGGGGAATATATGCGTATAACAAAGGTGTCCATTTTGAAGAGAAGGATGAATCTTTTGAAGCTTCACGTGGAGGATCTCACGGAGTAGGGAAAATAGCGTCTAATGCAGCCTCTGATATACATATGATGTTTTTTGCAAACTGTGATGCCGGAGGGGAACAGCATTTAGGAGGAACGATTCAACTAATTGAGCATAAATTTGGAGATGATTATTATCGCTCGACAGGGTATTTTGCGCAATTAGAAGGCACGAAATTTATGCCGTATGAAAATCACTATGACAAAGTTTTTGAGAAGACTACAAGTGGTTTAAAAATCGTCATTCCATTTTTAAGAAAGGGCTTCTATAGAGAGGATGAAATTATCCGTGCGGTGTGTGATAGCTTCTTTGTTTCGATCATCGAGAAGAAGTTAGTAGTGCATGTGAATGATTTAGTTATTGATGACACTACGATCGATGCTATTGTGACAGACAGCCAATATTACGTGCAAGAAATTGAATCAATGAAAAAAGTATTTACACCTTTATATGTAAAAACATATAAAAATCAACAGCCTCGTTTAATTGAAATCCCTCATGCAAATACAGTATTTAAATTTAATTTATATTTTAATTACGATGAACGTATTCCAAAAGGACGAGTCGGAATCATTCGAACGATCGGTATGAAGATTGAAGATTTTACAGTAAAAAATAATGCAACTAAGCCTTTTAATGCTGTGTTAATAGGCGGAATAGATGAGGACAATTATTTAAAATCACTTGAAAACGAATCACATACAAAAATATCAAGTGATGATTTAAAAGATCCTGAACTTACAAAGCTTGCAAAGAAA
The DNA here is from genome assembly GCF_047737915.1 of Lysinibacillus sp. NPDC056185. Lineage (NCBI taxonomy): Bacteria > Bacillati > Bacillota > Bacilli > Caryophanales > Bacillaceae > Lysinibacillus > Lysinibacillus sp. NPDC056185. The sequence continues at coordinate 46,879 of NZ_JBLLLQ010000007.1, read as the reverse complement.
TTTATTAGCAATCTAAATAAAGAAATCTTAAAAGTTATTGATGAAGAAATGCGAAAACATAATCCAGTAGATGGGAAAATTAATACATCGGATCTACTGTATACAATGGAGCTAGATTTCAAAGAAAATTTATCACAATCGTTTGGAACTGTGAAAATAAAAAATGGGAAAAATATTATGGTGAGTGAAGAGGGTAATCCAACCGACAAAGTTCCTGCAAAAGTAAAGCGTGAAAAACCTGAAAATAGTGGCACAGGCAAACCTAAAAATAGTGGCGTACGAAAAAAAGGAAAAGCGCGTGACAAAGGTGAAAATGAGAGCGCGTCTGATGATCAAAAAGATGAATATAAAATTAATCCATACCGTGTCGAACGTCTTTTATTAAATGATCAAGAATTTATTCAATTAAATTTGACGGGTAGCCCAGAAGTAGCTAAAGCAAAAAAATGCAATTTGAAATTTAATATTATAGATGGAATGGGCAAAGAATATATTGGCGAGTTTAATATGAAAGAAAATTACTCCAATATCGTTGATAAAAATAATAGTAATTCATGTGTTATTGAATCAGATGCTATTAAAAATGTATCGATTAAAAATGGTCTTGTTAACTTACAACTTGCGCTCAAGCCGAAATACAACCGTTCATTAAAATTTATTTACTACGTAGAGGTGTAACATGATTTATAAAAAAGATGCCAATTTCCCTTATCCTATTCTTTCATCAAACACTTTAACATATGAAGAAAGTGATTTTACAATAAAAGTAAGTTTTAAAGAAGACGGGGACCTTTACCGTTTTAAAGTTGCAACTCAACTAACTTCAAGGTTTGTTGAAGCATTACTGGGAAATGGAGAAGCTCAATATTTATTAGTTATTCAGTCAAAGGATACTAAATTCTTCCCGTTAGATCCACATAATTTACAAGTAGAAATAGCAAAAAATCGTATGTCATTATCAAATCGCACTTCCATTCAGCTTCATATAGTTGCAAAATCGGATATTCGGTTTGAAAACAATCATGAATTAAATAGTTTCTATGATCAGTTAAAACAATCGATTATAGTTCCGAAGTTTTCAATGATCGGTTTTTCAAATATAGTAACATTTGAGGGCGGTATGAAAAATCCTCTCGATTTGTTTGAGAAACGATTAAATCCAAATTTAAGCTCGGCGATTAAATTTGAGTTAGGGTCGGAATGTATTATCATCCATTTCCGAGATGAAGACATACAATTTCAATCAATGTCAAAAGCTAGTGCTTTTATGAATCCTTATTTATATACAGGTATGCGCATAGCATTAGAACGCTTCATTAGTACTTATGCTGATGAAGATGATGATGTAGTTGAACTCCCACAAATGACGCAGCCAGAAGATTTGCTAGATTTTAAACTATATAACTTAATGATTAGTAAAGCAGTTGAAGAGCTACATATGGATAATATTGATGAAGTGATTGGACGTATATCACATCAAATCATCGAGAAATACGTAAGAGCTGTAAAGGAGTTAGTAACACATGAAGATTAAGCTTTTAAAAGAAGGTTATAAAAAGGATGAGTTACTCTATATAGCATTCAAAAATGGTGAGGTAATAGATGATCTATTTTTCTCAGAAGAAACGGTTGAAATTGAGGAAGCCCCAGATTTCCCTATTTATATGGGGAAAGGCTCTGAATTACAAAGAAAGACGGATTTTTTAGCAGCCTTTCAAGCCATTGCAAGTTCGTATGTGAATTTAGAACGTGATATTCATTTTAATGAACGTTTTTGGCATTCGCTTTTAATCACAAAAAAGCGTGATTATATCATTAGAAAATATCCTCAAGTATTAGAAAGCTATCGCGAGTTTGGTAATATCGTCATTAAAGGTTTCGACTGGGAAAACTATATTTATAAAAGCATTTTAGCAGTTGAATATATTGAAGATGCTACAGAGTTAACGCTTTCTAAAGGTCGATATTACGAATTAATAGTAGATAACTTAGATATATACAACTACATCATTAAGTATTCAATTTTTAGAAATGGAGAATTTCTAGTAAAGATTTTAGAGGTTATTCATAACTTAGGAATCAGTGAACTATTAAAAGGAAAAATAATGGATCGCCCTGATTTAGGAAAAGATGAACGTTACGGCCGACGAGTTATTTTTGAGCTTAATAAAGCCTATCCAGTATTAATGAGCCCGCTATTAGATATTGAGGCTTTACAGGAAGAGTTTTTAAAGGCATTGAGTAATTATTATGATGTATCGAATATTGAATCACAAAACAAAGTGGTTTTGTGAAAATAAGGAAATAAATAGTTCGTATGAAACTAACTTTTCATTAAACGTGGTAAAATATTTCCTATAGTAGCTATAAAACCTTAAAAACACTGATATTATAGTATTTTATGAGACGGTTGGTTCGACTCCCGCCGTCTCCATACATTGAAGTCACAGGATTTCGAACATAGCGAATGCCCTTGATACACAAGGGTTTTCGCTTTTTGTGTTTTTAGAGCTCTGATTCAGGTAGTAGCATTCAATGGCAATCAAATTGGGAGTCAGTTTAAGAAATAATTGATATTATTTCATTGGGGAGTAATCGGATCTGCATCTTTAGTTGTATGATGTCCCACTATTGTAACTGTATAAATTCCTCACATTGTTATATTAATAAGTAAAACGTTCGCAGTTTGTGTGTTTTAATTTCCTTCAATTTAGGCTTCTTCTGCACTTGCAGCAATATGCATTTTCGCGATTGCTAACACTGTGTGAAATATATATCTTGGCGATAGGAAAACTTAGTTTTCATCCATTTAAATAATATATATAAAGATGGAGAAAATCGGAATAATTCATCGAAATAGTTATTAGAGCAGTAACATTTACAATCTTATTTCTGTTTGATAAAATCTATATTGAAAAAAGTGACTTTAATCAATGTAGGAGTGTTGTAAGAAATGAGTAGAGGTGGAACGAGAATCGGTGCTGGAAGAAGTTCTATTGAAGGTAAAAATGTAAAAGTGAAAATTCCGGAAACTACATATGAACAATTGAGTTTATTTTTTCCAGGAAACTCGATACAGGATAGAATACGAGAGTGTTTAGAATATGGAATAAATCAAATAGAAAAAAACACAAGTGCTGATAAAAGCGTTCGAACATTAAAAGTACTAGATTTGTTTTCTGGAGCAGGGGGCCTTTCAAGAGGTTTTATGGATGCTGGTTTTAACGTTGTACTTGGTGTTGACGCAGATGATGCAGCCTTAAAAACTTTTAAAGCTAATCATGGTGATGCAGATGTAATGAAGTTAGATTTGTTTAATCATGAGAATTTAAATTTAATAATGGACTATCTAAATAAAAAAGAAGTACAAATAGATGTATTGGTTGGAGGCCCACCTTGCCAAGGATATTCTTTAGCAGGCCCCCGAGAAGAAAATGATGATCGAAATACCCTTTATGAAGCAATGGTGAAGTTCGCTGCAATGGCTAAGCCTAAAGTTGTAATTTTAGAAAATGTACCAGGATTGTTAACTTTGTTTCAAGGTAAGGGTGCTCAGAGGATAATGGATGATTTTGGTGATTTGGGGTATAAAATGAAAAATAAAGTATTGTATGCCCCTGAGTATGGAGTACCACAAATACGCAAACGAGTATTTTTTGTTGGAGTGTTGCCAGAATACGGTGAATTTGAATATCCAAAACCATTTGTTGATCCAGAAAATTTTATAACTTGTGAAGAAGCAATCTCTGATTTGCCAGCATTGGAAAATCAAATTGGAAATGAAATTTCAGACTATGAAACGAAACCATTATCAATGTATCAAGAAGTGATGAGAAGCAATGCTGATAAGTTAAATAATCATTTAGGGACGCTCCATGAGGAAAAAACAGTTCATTTAATTTCTATGGTTCCGGAAGGTAAAAATTATAAATCATTGCCAAGTCCTTATAACACAATGTTTAAGTATAATGAGGCATTGACTAGATACCATAGTAAAAAACCATCACTTACAATAAATACAGGACATCGTTCTCACTTCCATTATAAGTGGAATAGAGTACCTACTGTTCGTGAAAGTGCACGTCTACAAAGTTTCCCAGATGACTTTATTTTTTATGGGAATAAATCCCAGCAGTATAGACAAGTCGGAAATGCTGTTCCTCCTTTATTAGGTAAGGCTGTTGCATTACAAATAAAAAAGTTACTGGAAAGGGAAGAATAGTTAAAACATGAAGATAAAATATATAGATTTATTCGCAGGTTGTGGAGGACTATCTGATGGTTTTCTACAGAGTGAGTTATATCAAGAAGTTGGAGCAGTAGAATGGTTAAAGCCACAAGTTGAGACATTAAGAAACCGCTTAAGTAAGAGATGGGGAGTTGAGAATGTTGAAAAAAAGGTACTACATTTTGACATCCAACGTGAAGAAGAATTGTTTCAAGGGTGGTCTGAAGATAAAGAATTCGGTAACGGTATAGGCTTGGACAAACTTGTAGAAGAAGCGAATGGCATCGATTTAGTTATAGGTGGTCCGCCATGTCAAGCATATTCATTGGCTGGCCGAGTTCGAGATAAAAATGGAATGGTGAATGATTATCGAAATTATTTATTTGAACATTATCTAAATGTTGTAAGTCGTTACCAACCAAAACTATTTGTATTTGAAAATGTGCCTGGAATGTTAAGTGCCAAACCAGGGAATGGAGAAGTTCTAGTTACTGATTTAGTTCGACAAAGTTTTGCTGATATTGGTTATGAAATTATTGATGATTTGAGAGTAGCTCTTTCTAATGCAAGTGACTATGGAGTACCTCAAAATAGAAAACGAATAATTATTTTAGGTATTAGAAAAAACCTTTTCAATGACGAAGAGAAAATTCAAAACTACTTATTAGGATTCTATAAAGATATTTTAGAGAAATATCAAGTGGATGAGCTTGTAACTGTTGAAGAAGCAATAGGAGACCTTCAAAAATTTGAACCAATTGAAAGTGATATAAAAAAGAAAATTGCGTATAAATCTATTCCAAATTCCGGATTAGAGGCAAGTTGGCATAGACCGAGGTATCATAGCGAACGTGATAAGGGGATATTTAGACTCTTAGCGAATGATATTGAAGTAGGTAATTACGAGTATACAGACAGTAAGAGACTAAGTGATCTATATGAGGAAATTGTGGGTTCTAAGTCACCAATTCATAGATACCATGTATTGAGGAAGAGTTTACCGGGAACTACTATTATTGCGCACTTATATAAAGATGGAAATCGATTCATTCATTATGATTCAAGCCAATCTAGGACAATTACCCCACGTGAAGCAGCAAGAATTCAATCATTTGATGATGATTTTGAATTTATTGGAAGTCAAGGGGCTGTTTATCAAATGATTGGTAACGCTGTCCCACCAAAACTAGGTAAAACAATAGCTTTAGCGGTTAATGATTTTATAAAAATGTTGAATATAATATAATAAAAAAGACAGATTAATCCTTAATTTGATTTCTCTGTCTTTTTTTGCTTATTTAATTATGAGATAATTTATATGTAATTTGGAAAGGTGGAATAAAATTGTTAAAATATCATTTTACAAATGATACAAGGGTAGATAATGCTGAAAGTTATCTAGTATCTATTGCGAACCATATAAAAAACGGAATTTGGCATCATCAAGCTTTTGACTTAAGTGGTGCTAAAAATGGATCGTATCAAGTGAATGAATTATATATGGGACTATATAAAAATTCTTATAATGTTGAATTAATCCTGAATGGAAAAGTAAAGGATGTTTTAGCGGAATTTATAAAAAAATTCCAATTCCCCAACCCGCGTAATGTAAAAAAGGAAGAGGCAATGAAGTTGCAATGGGAGAATAATTATCAAGTAGCTCCTTTACGTCAATTAGTAAAGTTACTTTTTTATAAAACTATGGTAGAAAAATCTACAAGTGCTACTATAACTGAAGAGGAGTTTATTAGATACATTTTAATAAATGAGGCTGTTGTAAAAGATGAAATTAATTTAGAAGAAAACTTTACTCAGCTGATGGACGATACTTTAGCTGGCCATGACTTGGATGGATATGAAGTAATAGGAGGGGCAGAAGATAGATTTATATCCCAACTCTTAGAGTATTTAAATAAAATGCCATTCATACAAATTGAGAGTAAAAGTAAAAATATAACTTTGAAACTAGATGGAATATCTGGAGACGATAAAAGATTGTTAATGGAAATAGTATCCTATAATGATTTTTGGACTCCAATCAATGATAAGCCTAAAGAAAATGAAGCTTCATATAAAGAATATATGCAAGTTAGACCTAGCCAAGTTGCAAGTGACTTACCTGTAATAAATGATATGAATTCGGAACACAATATAATTTACTATGGTGCGCCCGGTACAGGTAAGTCTTATGCAGTTACTAAAAAGATTAAAGAATATTATCCTGACTTCGAAGATCTGAATTCAATAGAGTCACAAAATATTTTTAGAACTACATTACATCCAGAATATACATATAGTGATTTTGTGGGGCAAATTATGCCAACTATTAAAGAAGATGGTCCAAGTTATGAATTTATGCCAGGTGTATTTACATTAGCTTTGAAAAGAGCAATTGAGTTAGAAAGCGGTCATCATCCGGTGTATTTAGTATTAGAGGAGCTATCAAGAGCTAATGTAGCAGCTGTTTTTGGTGATTTGTTCCAATTGTTGGATAGAAAAGATGGTAAGTCAGAATATAGTATTAGTAACCCCTTAATTGCTAAGGAGATATATGGTGCATCAACAAATAAAATCTTTTTGCCAAATAATCTATTTATCTTATCAACTGTTAATACAAATGACCAAAATGTATTTGTTATGGATACAGCTTTCAAACGTCGATTCGAATGGGAGTATGTAAATACTAGACCAACTAATTTGTATAATAATCCTGAAATACCGATTTCGAGGGGTTCGGGTGATAGGGAATGTATTAGTTGGCATGATTTCTATCAAGAATTGAATTCTTATATAACTAAAGAAATGGAGTTAGGTGAAGATAAACAAGTAGGACAATTCTTTATAAAATTTACAGATGATTTTGGAAGAAATAAAGAAAAGATTAAAAATAAACTACTTCAATATTTATGGAGTGATATTCATGGAACTTCATTCAACGGGAAGAAACTATTTGATGATGAGATTGTAAGTTTTTCTATACTTTATGACAGATTCGAAAATGATCAAAAGGTATTTAATGATGATTTTTTAGATAATTTATCGGTAAATATTAAGACTGATACTAAAGAAGTAATTGATAGTATCATTAATGAAAATGAATCAGATGAAAACTAGAATTAAATGTGGTGGTTATTATGTATAATAACGTGATTTTTCAACTCGATGGTAGTATTGTAAGTGATGCAATAATTTCTAAATTTGATTTAAGAGCACATTCAAGGAATTTAAGATATTCTTCAAGGGTAAAAGCTGATGTTCTGGACTTCGTAGGTTTTGTTATAAAAGATGATAATATACTTGTTGTTCTTCCAAAACACTATACTGATCCAGCTAGGATACCATTGTTAAATGATAGTGACATGGCACTCTTATTTAAAACATTATTAAAAAAACAAATAAATTATAATCTCGATTACATTGGCGAAATGGAATATTTTGAATCCAGTTATCCTTTCAATGCTTTCTTTGAAGTATATAAATACTTTAAAAATTATGGTCTTTACCATGAAACCAATACTATAATTAAACCGGGAAATAATGGTAAAATTTCATGGAAAGATACCATTAGAAAATCACAAGTAATTATAAATGAAAAGAATGTAATATTCAGTCCATTATATATAAAGAGAAATTACACTGAAGAAGTTTTTTTAACTGAGTGTATGGCATATGTTATTAACAAGACTATCAGAGTGTTTTCTAGTTTCATTAATTTAAAATCTGTTCAAAACATTAATATCCACGAAGAAGCTTTTGAAAATAAAGATTATGTAGTAAGTAAATTACGAGTAATCGCAACTCGGTTATTTAAAGATAAAGAAAAAAAATTAATTAAAGCGCTGATAGAATATTTCGAAAATAAGAATCAAGGTGGAAATATTGTATTTAAGCATTATAACTTTGAACTGGTTTGGGAGTCAGTTGTGAATGAATTTTTAAATAAACATTTAAGTGGCATAAAAGATGGTTTTCCTAATTTCGACTTAGAAAATCGAAATATTAAACGTAATTTTTCGAAAGGAAGATTTTATATAAATAATTCTAATGGAAACCATAGAATAGAACCAGATCATTACTATATTGATGGAGATAATCAATATATATTAGATTCTAAATATTATACAAGTCTATCTAATATTGATTATAAACAAATTGCTTATAATACAATATTACGATCACAAGTGGACGGGGAAACATATAATGCATTATTTTTGCCTACACACGAGAAAATAAATAGTTCTCTATATTTCGATTTAAATGAGTCATATTATAATGATAAAGGAATAAAAATTATTGCTACTTATTTGACCGTTAAGGATTCAATGGAGGTTTATGTAGCAAGCAATTAATTGACGAGTAAATATTATAGTAGTTAATTTTATATGGCGTGGACGTGAGGAAGTACCGTAATCTACCATTCAAGGTAGTTGTTGTAGGTCCGAGCGTTCTGGTAAAAAAATTGTCCAATACGTACCTATTCGCCGTCAGGTAAGGGAGTGGGAACGTTGTGGACTTTCAAAACTGGGTCATTCGCGTAGCTAGATTGGTTATTACCTGTTTAGGAACAAATGAAATCAACCATGATGACGAAATCGGTTTTACATGTCGATGAAACATATGCACAAATTATTAAGCATTCGGATGGAAAGTACGGTTTAGCGTTTTTTTATTAATAGGAGAATTTAGGTTTATTAAAAATTAAGAAATACTGCTTAGACATTATCACGAAGAACCTTATTATAAATAAAGGCAATTTTAGAAGACATGTTCTTGAGAAAGAGCATGTCTTTTTTTAGATGTGGGATTTATGAGTCAACGGTTACTTTCATTTTAAAACAGTAGAAGTACATAATACACTAAAATTCGATAGGCATATTCAGATAAAATGAATATGTTTTTTTATGGAATGAAAATTGTTTGTAACGAAATATACGTTCAATAGTTATATAAGTGAAGGGGCAAAGAGATGGATGTGAAAATTTTATAAAATTTTTCACATCAGGTCTTATAATATCTCAATATTAAACTTCTAAAATATGAAATATTTAACTTATACTAATATAGTAGAATATTAATTGGAATTTAAAGAGGTATATCGGATGGATAAAAAAGAAAAATTATTAATTACAGCATTCTATTTAGCTAAGTTTGATAGGGTAGCCTATGCGAATCTTGGATATTCTAAAATTAATCAGGCACATGAAGAAATAGGTAAAAAGCTAGGTTATAAGAGAAATAGTGTAAAGAATCGGAGAGATGATTTTGATCCGTTATTTGGACATCGGGCAGGTTGGCATCAAGTAGAGTTAAGCAAAAGTAACTTAAAAATTGTTGATGCATTTGATCATTTGAGTGAGGAAGCACTAAGAGCCGTTGTCTTGGATTTATTAGATGAAGCATCATCAAGGGCAGTACTTTTATTACCTGAAAATGTTCCTAAAAAAACATCTACTTATACAACACGTGGTATAACGGGAAAAAAGCTGAAGCATTTTTTATAAATTGGTTTGCTAAATATTATCCCAATAATGTTTTGGTGGATACGCGTGATTTAGGATGTGGGTATGATTTTGAGGTTGAAAATTCTGGCCATGTATTTGAAGTGAAAGGTTTATCGGGAGATAATGGAGGTGTATTGTTTACAGATAAAGAGTGGTCTATAGCTTCAGAAAAACAAGAAGATTATCATCTTGTATTAGTAAAAGAATGTTTTAGTAACGATCCTGTAGTGGAAGTTTATTCCAACTCTCATCGGAAATTTAATCCTAAGAAGCAGATTACCACAGTAATCAATGTTAATTGGAGTATTAGCACTAGTGATTTAAATTATACAGAGATAAATTAGAAAGCAAAAGTGTATGTACATACCGATTCACTTCGATTATTTACATGGACACTCCCAGGAAGAGGCATCGAAAATCGAGTACTCTAATATTTACAACCACAGTCTCCTCCAAGACCAATTAAAATAGAAGTGAAAGGTACAACATCAACAAGAACAAGCGCTGTCTATCCATTTTCTTACCCTGAATTGGAGAAATTCATTCAGTATAAGGATGAAATGTGGCTAGTCCGTGTTTATGGTGTAGGCAAGAATCGAGAGATGAAAATGGAAATAGATAATGACTTTAGTAGTTATAACTCAGTAAGTGATTTGTTGGCACATAAGTATGCACATATATATCAACAATTGATGTATATGGGACACGAGTGGAGAACAATAAATGAGTTATAAAATTTCAAAGATAAATAGGGTTATTCAATCATACTACTAATGCGCATATTCTGATTTAACAGTAAAACAAACTAGCTTTATTAATATGCTAAAATAAGTTTATCTATTTCGTAAGTAAGGTGACATTAAGGTGAATACAGTTGAAATTAATACATGGCCATTTAATGAAAAAAGCTTAAAAAGTATCAATAACAAAGAAAGCTATTTAAATTATCCAGTCATTTATCTTTTAAAGGATCAAAAAGAGGCATACATTGGGGAAACAGTGGCTTTCAAAAATCGGATGCGTTCACATTTAAAAACAAAAGAACGTCAGAGATTAGATGAGATGCATTTAATTCATCATGAGGAGTTTAATCGTTCTGCAACGTTTCACTTAGAAACGAAGCTTATTAATTATTTTCTGGGAGACCAAAAATATAAGCTACAAAATAAGAGCCAAACGGTAAATAATATTTCACATAATTACTTCAATAAAAAGTTTTATGATCGTGATATTTTTAAAGAAATTTGGCAACGTCTAGTAAATCAAGGGATAGTTAATAATGAACAGCATATAATTGAAAACCGTGACGTTTTTAAGCTTTCACCTTTTAAGGAATTGTCAGTTGGACAATTAGAGTTAAAGGAAAAAGTTATTGAAATTTGCGAGCAAAATATTTCTCGTTCAGAAGAAGATAAGTCATTTTTATTCTTGATTCAAGGTGAAGCGGGAGCAGGTAAAAGTGTTGTATTAAGTTCTATATTTAATACTATACAAGAGCTGTCTACAGATATTACATCACAGTTATATAACTCAGAAAATTATTTAGTTGTTAACCATGATGAGATGCTCAAAACATATAAAAATATAGCTTCTAAGTTAAAGTTTTTAAAAGCTAAAAATTTTGATAGACCAACACCTTTAATTAATCGTTTAAAAAAATCAGGCGAAAAAGCTGACATTATATTAGTGGATGAAGGACATTTATTGTTAACTAGGCCAGATACATATAATAATTTTACAGACAATAATCAGCTTGAAGAGCTTATGAAGTTGGCGAAAATCGTTGTAGTTGTTTATGATGAAAGCCAAGTATTGAAACTTGAAAGCTTTTGGAAGGAAGCTACTTTGGATGCTTTAATGCAACAAAGTGATTATGAAAAATACGAATTAAAAAATCAATTCCGCATGAGAGCAAACGAAGAGGTAATTGAATGGATTGATCATTTTAAAAATAAAAAGATTTCTCCTATTCCTAACGATAAAGAATTTGAGTTGAAGATATTTGATTCTTTACTAACAATGCATGAAGCAATTATTGAAAAGAATAATGATTATGGTTTAAGTCGAGTTGTTTCAACATTTGATTATTTACATAAGAAAGATGGCGGGATCTATTATATATCGGAAGATAAGGGTAATTACAAAATTCCGTGGAACATAACCGATGGGAAATATACCTGGGCAGAAAAAGATTCTACTATAAAAGAAGCAGGCTCAATCTATACTATTCAAGGTTTTGATTTAAACTATGTTGGTGTAATCCTAGGACCATCTATAACATACGATAAGCAATCCGATTGTTTAGTAATAATACCTGAGAATTACAAAGATGTAGGTGCATTTGCAGGAATTGAAGGTATAGAAAATGTTAAACAAGCAAAAGAAAAGATTATTCTTAATTCCATGAATGTGCTTATGAAACGGGGAATTGAAGGACTATATATTTATGCTAGTGATGAAGCACTACGAGAACGATTATTAGAACTTCAAGTAGAAAGTTTGAAAAATTAATCATAATTTTAAAGAGACAATTAAAAAGCTCAATAGATATGAGGGAGATAAACATGACTATTGAGCTTTTTATGTTCAGAGAATTTCACCATGTGGACAGTTAATACAATAAATTAAACTAATCACTAATATCTAGCTCTATGTGCGACGATGGATTAAACCGTGTTTCAAAATTCATTGATATAATCTAGTAGATTCAAATCACCGAATTTCTAAAAACGGAAAATTCAGAATTGTTTTGTGCGACACTAGTGAAAGTCAGCATATTTAATAATTCTCGTACTATGAAAGGAAGCCCTAAATGATTGATAATATTATAGAAGACTATAAAAAATATAGGAAAAAGATACTTAAAAAAGGATATGAGGTAGTTGGAATACCATTAACTATAAGTTTTTTTGTACTATTGTTCAGTACAATTATAAGCTTCTTTTTAATTTTAGAATTAAGCAATTGGTTTTTACTACTTGAAATAATCTTAGTGATTATACTGTTGAAAATTAACAAAAAAGTTGATAATTCACTTAAAATAAGTTGGTTAAATTATAAAGAGAAATTAAAAGATTACATAGCGTATTACTTAAAGGAGAGGGGGTTTATCCTTTCTGATCAATTTAGAGAGCTATCAATTATTTTAAAAGAGAAAAGTGAGAAAAAATATAAAAAGTATGACTTAAACCCCTATTTAGCTATGGTTGTAGCAATTATTATTTTTGCATTAAGTCTTTTAACGAATGATAGTTTAAAACCATTAATTGCTACAATATCACTTAGTAGTATTTTTTTCATTATTAGTATAAATCCTATAGTAAATATCTATACTAGTATATTTATTAATAAGGATAGTGAGATAATTTATGAGCTTGCAAGTATTGTTGATGAACTTTATTTTGAGGTTTCTATAAAGGAAGCTAAAGCTGAATTATAAATCTTTATTTGAGAGGAATATTATGCGAAATAAAAGTATACTTTAAGAAACGTATATTGATATACCGCAAAAAATGCAGCAATCTTCGTATGAAGCTCGCTGCATTTTCTTGTTATTAACTCTCCTCAAAAAAGTCCAAATCCATCCGCTTAATTGTAAACGTTTGAACATTCGACACACCAACATTGTATAAAAACATTAGCTCAGTTAGTTTCATTCCATCAATTAAAATTAATGATTTATCGATACTCTCGGAATATTCAATTGCTTCTTTTGTAAAGCGAGATGTAGTGATGAAAATCCCTTTGTTTGCTTTAAAGCCTACTAAGCTTCCTACAAATGCTTGGATATCGGGTCTTGAAACAGGATTTGACCAACGTTTTCCCTGTAAGTAGATTTTATCTAATCCTAGGACATCTTCTTTCACAATGCCATCTATTCCACCATCACCAGATTTTCCTACTGCTTTCCCAGCATCTGAAATCGACCCTCCGTAACCCATTGCTACTATTAAGTTTACAATCAATTGCTCAAAGAATTGAGGGGAGCATTCCATAATTTTTTCTAATAGTTCGGTTTGCAATGACTGCTTTAAGATTAGATAGTTTTCATTCATCATTTCTAATGGGGTTCTGGAATCCTCAGAAAAAACTGTTTTTATATCAGAATCTGTGGAAGGTTTAGTACGATTTTTAAATTCTAAAAATTGGGGGTAACGTTCTAATACTCTCTGATTGATTTCTTTATCAGACGAATCTTGAAGAAGTTTTAAGCCTTCTGGTGTAATTTTAAATACAGCACGTTTTGGACTACTAATGAGACCAGCATTTTTAAGATAAGTACGTGCCCAACCTATTCGATTAACAACAACTGTTTGATTTCCAATAGGGAGAAGTTCTTCTACTTGTTCTTCTGATAAATTAAAATATTGAGGTAAAAATTTAATTCTTTCAATGTATGCTCATTTTCATCTTTTAGATAGTCTAAAAAAGGATACATAAATTGTTCATAAGTAGGTATTTGCAAGTGAGTCATTCCTTTGTATTAATATAAAAAAATCTATATTTTTATTTTACGATAATTGTATAAGATGTGGGACTTAATATTATGTATAATATAGGCATAAGGAAAAAATATAATTTAATGCCATTTTTAGGGCATATTGATAAGAAGTAGAATTGGAGATTAAACAGCTTATTGGAAGAAAGAACACATCCTGAGTGTTTTATTGGTCTTGAAGTCAGCCATAAATATAGGAAATATTTACGTTAAACATTTACCTTTTATGTAAGGGAAGCGTCCACATTTAGAGTTTGTGTGATTTAATACCGGAGGAGGGATATAATGCGTGGGGAAAAGTATTTGCAACTACAACAATTTTTAAAATCAAATGGTTCAGAGTGTATTACACTTTCTTTTGGAAATATCGAAATGATTTTAGGTTTCAAACTTCCCGACTCAGCATATAAATATTCTGCTTGGTGGAGTAATAATATTGGTTCTCATACACAAGCGTACTCTTGGGTTGACGCTGGTTACAAAACTCAATCAATTCAATTGGGAAATCAAGTTATTTTTAAGAAAGATATAATAAGATGAAAAAAGGAGATTAAAATGAGTAGCACATTTAAGTCAAACGATACAGCAATTGTAGATATTTTAAAAAATATAGAGAATGGACAAATTCAACTACCAGATTTCCAGCGTGGATGGGTTTGGGATGATCATCGTATAAAAGCATTAATCGCAAGTATTTCAAATGCATACCCTGTTGGAGCATTGATGTTTTTGGAGTTTAGTGAAAATGGTGAAATTCGTTTTAAATATCGCCCGTTTACAGGTGCTAATGCAGCAGATAGTCCAGAAATTTTAGTCTTGGATGGACAGCAAAGGATGACGTCAATTTTTAACTCTTTATATTCGAGAAAACCGGTACAAACGCGCACTGAAAAAAATAAAGAAATCCAACGCTATTATTATTTAGATATTGAAAAAAGCTTGAATAGTACAACGGACCGTGTAGATGCAGTAATTTCTGTTCCAGAAGATAAAATTATCCGAACAAATTTTGGGCGAGATATAGAGCTAGATGTTAGTACGCGAGAGAAAGAATTTGCTAATAAAATGTTTCCATTAAACATTGTCTATGATTCTGTGGAATGCATGATGTGGATGAGTGAGTATCAAAAATTCTATAATTACGACCCTTTAATCTTTCAAGATTATATAGAATTTAACAAAGAAGTACTAGTACCAATTCAAACGTATAAAGTGCCAGTTATTACTTTAGGAAAAAATACACCTAAAGATGCCGTTTGCCAAGTTTTTGAAAATGTAAATACTGGCGGAGTCTCGTTAACTGTTTTTGAATTGGTAACAGCTACTTTTGCTGCAGATAATTTTGAACTTCGAAAAGATTGGGAAGAACGAATGAAAAAAATGATCGATTTGTCTGCTTTATCGTATGCAAATCAAGATCAAGCACTACTAAAAGTAGTATCTTCATCAGATTTTTTAACTGCGATAACGCTTTTAGATCGCTATTATGTTCGTAAAAATGGTGGGGAAGCAATAAGTTGTAAAAAACGTGATGTTTTAAAACTAACCTTAGAGAAATATCAAAAGTATTCAGAGGATTTAATGGAAGGCTTTATTCAAGCGGCTAACTTTTTGAAGGAACAACGGATTTTTACTGCACGTGATTTACCATACAGTACTCAATTAATCCCATTATCGGTTATGTTCACGGTACTTAAAAGCAAAGCACAGGATAGCACAGTGAAACAAAAAATATCTAGTTGGTATTGGTGTGGTGTATTTGGTGAGATGTATGGAGGAGCAAATGAAACTAGATTTGCTACGGATGTTTCTGGAATGATGGAATGGATTGATGGAGGAAAAGAACCAGATACTGTACAACGAGCATACTTCCAACCTACCAGATTACTTTCTTTACAATCTCGGTTAAGTGCTGCGTATAAAGGAGTAAATGCACTAATACTAAAAAAGGGTTGTTTAGACTTCATTACAGGTAGCTCAATGGACTTTACTACATTTTTAGATGAAAGTACAGATATACATCATATATTCCCTCGTAAATATTGTGAGGATAACAAGTTAGAAAAACGAAAATGGAATTCCGTTGTGAATAAAACCCCATTATTTGCTAAAACAAATCGAGGAATTGGTGGTTCTGCACCAAGTAAATATTCTCAAAAAATTATAATTGATAATCGAGTAACTGAAAAAAATCTAAATAATTATCTTGAAACACATTTAATTAGTATTGAAGATTTGAAAAATGATAATTTCGAAGAATATTTTATCAAAAGAGCAAAATCGTTACTGAACTTGATAAGTGTTGCAATGGATAAACCAATCTCAAACTTAGATGGGGAAGATGTTGTAAAAGCATTCGGTAAAGCGTTAATTTAAATTCTCTTTTGAATATAGTTTAGTAATAAAACCTGAGAATTATGAGACGAATTAAAAAGCTCAATAGGTATGACCATATACTATTGAGCTTTTGTAATCAATTACTAATTTTCTAAGAGTTTATTTTCTTTTTATAAATGAATCAAGTCAAACCCGACTACAGCAATACTTAAGCAAACAGTAGCAAATAGATTTTCACCTATTTTGAATTAAGGGTACAACGTATTTCGCGTTTACTGTTAATACAATAAATAGAACTAATCACCATAACCAATATCTAGCACCTTGTGCGACGATGAATCGGTCAAGCCACTGTTCCAATTACATGTAACATTTAGGATTTCCCCATTTTCTCTTTGTATGGTTAAGTTCTTTTCTTTTTCTAATCGTTTATTTAATGATGTTAAAACTAATTCAATAGACATATTGAATCACCTTATTTCAATAGTTAATATTTTATCCATCAGGGAGATACAGTGCCTCTGTGGAAAGAGTAAGGCTTATAATTATTCTCTAATTTTTAGTAGTTTAGCTAACACTAAATAAATTATTAAAGTACTTAAGCCTAATAGTGTAAAATCAAAAAAAAATTATTAATCCCTAGGTCCTATTATTTGAAGAATTGATACGTCTTCTGAACCTTTATACTGAATCCATTTAAATGGAAATCCTAAAATGAGTGCAATTACCAAACTATTAATAGCCATATATTATATTTTCTCTTATACATAGTCACACCTCGGAAAAATAAGTTGCAAACATAGTTTCTTAATATTATGGCGTCACCTTTATTCTTGTTTTCCCTCACTTTTTGTTTACGTTTAGTATAAAATAAACGTCATAACTATCGCAGTAAGAGCAGAGATAACAAACCTCCCCACTATAATCCATTGAGGAATATCTTTTTTTTCGACTCTCGTCACAAAATATTCAGTAACTCTAACAACCAAAAATAAAACTAAAGCTGGTATAGCTAGAACATTAATTGTAAGCTCTTTGCCAGTTACGAGGATTAAAGAAACAAATAACATTCCATATACTAATGCTACATAAAATCCATTACTCAATGGACCTAGAACTCCGGATTCACTCAATTTTTTCTTATTTGTAGTCAAGGACAATATAAATCCCCCTAACTTTTCTTTTGCGAGGCCAATAGCGAAAAAAGAAAGAACATTTGAGTGAGTTCTCACGTTCTTTCTTTGCCTATTACCGAAACTTGCTGCAACTTAACTAATTATTAAACTTAGACTTCTTATTATTAAAGAATTTCACAATCAAAACGATGATAATTGTGTAAAAAGCGAAAAAACCTATTGTAAAAGAAATATCAAGGTAATTCACACTCACCGCTATTACCTCCTTCACAACTAATAAATCTAAAAGCAAAAGGGACAGCTAGAGTTTTTAGTTTCTTTATGCTACCTTACCTTTAACCGGATTCTTTATGAATGAAAACTATATTTAGATTCATCTATACGCCTGTTTACCTGATTTACTAAATTTATTAATAAGAAGTTGAATACAACCACCTAAAAGACCAAATATAATTACACCTGTCCATGGTAAGTTCACTTTAAATGCATTATCTTGTACATGAACATAAACAATATCTTGACCAAAAATCGTAGGTTGAAAATTAAATGATTCTACTTTAAATAACACAATAGCAATAGTTCCTAAAAACGTAATTAAAGTGAAAGCAATAATACTAAATAGAATAGCAGCAATAGTTTTATGTGATTTCTTCATCTCTACCTCCCAATTTTTTTGAAATTATTTGATAATCCTTTTAAGGAGTAAAACAAGAAAATACTATGAAGTCTTATGATAATTAAAATATTCCACTAATCAATGTTAAATTTTAAAGTGAAATTTAAAAATCCCTCTCTTAAGTAGTACCATACCATTAGCTCTAAAAATTCCAAAATCAACTTTTGTTGAAAATTGAACAAAAATTGATAAAAGTCAGAAAAATATCTTTTGCTTTCTAAAAAATGAATTTGTGATTCCAATAGGGAGCTGTTACTAGACAACACTTAGAGTGTTTCGCACAATTAACATAGCAAGTATAGAAGAGAATGATAATTGGGGAATGAATTTTGAAGTATTGCAGAACGGACAGGTTGTTAGTAAAGTGAATAGAAAGTGGTTCATTTTGAGAATAGATACAAAGTAGATGGAACAAGTGATTATTACATTTCTGTGTGAAAGCAGGTCAGCATCCTTTAACAAATAGAAGAAGGAGGGTAAATAATGATACAGTTGCATATTGAAAGTAAGAAAAAACCGGAGATTTATCGAAAGTTATTGTTACCGAAGAATAGTAGTTTTTCCAGGCTAGATGAAATTATATTACTAAGTTTTGATTTGGATGGGGCGGACTATTTTGATTTTGAAATGGTTAAAAAAGATGGACGAGAATCTAAAGATAAGATTTGTTTTTTACCTAAAAATGATACGGATTTAGATACAGATGAAGAGTTGGTCGATGAATGGCTTCGAAAACCTGGTGATGAAGCCATCGCACAAGTAATTGATTATAGTGATTCATTTACTATTCGATTAGAGAGCAATGAGGATTTATCTACGAACTCTGAAAGTCCTTTATGTATTGCTGGAGTAGGTAATATTCATACGGGTAAATTGGACAAGATCAATTTAGAGGAAATTAATGAACTGATAGAGGATGAAGAGGCAATTAGTTTACTAGAAAACCTAGAGCCCAATTATCTTATTTTATTGGAGCTTACTAATGACCTGAAAAAATTAAAGCCATGGCAATATTTTAGGGATGATGAAGTCGTTGCCATTCACTTTGAAGATGTAGATTACAAAGTACTTGTTTCTGTTATGGGAGCTGGTGGCGAAGAGTTTGGGTTAATGATTTTTGATATGGAACTTGGCTATAATAGCTTATCGAAGATTCTTTATGAGAAAAATTTATCGAGTGATTTCTCCTATGGTCTAAATGCTTTAACTGTGAATTTTGTTGATAGAGAAGAGTTAGACCAAGCAGATTATCTGTTAATTAAAGATTATGGGCTGTCGTTTAGAGGGAAGAAAAACTGGATTCAATTCCGTAGCTATCTGGAGGGAACGCATCCTGAAAGACCAAATTATCTAGAGGTAGAGCTATTAATTGATGTTGTAAGTAGGATGATTAATATTACAGAAGCTCGAAAGGATGGGTGGGAATATCCACAGTTAGAAGAACATCAATATCCAACGTTTAAAGTGCAAATGGATGGTGAGCTTCAAGAGATCTATATTTTGCAAATAAATATGTCAAAGCCAACGTATGAGTGCTACGAGGAAATTTCGATGTTTGAAAAAGCAAAATATAAGAAAAAGCCTAAAAGCGCATTACAAGTAGAATATGATGTATTTTACATGCCTTTTGGCGTAGAATCGGAAGAAACGAACCGCACTGTTTATCCGATTGCTGGTCTGCTTGTTGAACGAGGAAGCAATTTGGTTATTGAACATGAATTGTTCCCTATGCCGAAAACGCCACCAAATGCACAAGGCGTACTATGGGCATTTTTACAAGGCTTAGAGGTAAGACCAAGTAAAGTATTTGTCTCTAAAGAATTAAGTCCTATGCTTCAACCACTAGCAAAAATTATAGGGGTGGAACTTGTAGAAAGTGAACTTCCTTACATTCGAGAAGTGAGAGAATTTATGAATAACATGTCAATGGATTTAATTGAAGAATAGTGAATAATTAGACCAAAAAAAATCCCACGGAAAAGTTGACTTTTCCGTGAGATTTTTTTGTTAAAGTTATGACCAAAACGTAAAATGATTCCCTATCCTTGATAAACACTTTCACATGTATCAGGTGCTGGTTCATAGAAGCAATGATTTTTAAATTGACCAGTAAAAGGTTGGCCGTACCATGTTGGAGGACATGGCGCGTATGGATTGAAGTACCAAAGTGCGTATTTCGCTGGATGATCTCGCCAATAATCCAGAGTTAATTTTGCTAATCTTCTTTCATTAGGTCGCGCTCTTTGGTAAAACATATTCCCTTTTTGAACAGCTTCAAAAGAATAATTTCCTCCCTGTACCTGATAAATAACATCATTAATGGTTCTTAAATCTTTAAAGTCTGGACATTCTGCTATAGCACGATTCACAATGACATTGCCAACATATAGCATTCCTTGGTTTCCTTCACCTTCCGCTTCTGCTCTCATCATCCTTGCCACTAAGTCAACGTCAGAATTTATATACTTTACTCTTGGCATTTTTTCACCTCCACCATATAGTATGAAAAAAAGCCGTCATTATTGTCATTTGAAATTCTAAACGTAGCGATACTCGTAAATATAATGGTTTTATTATCGAAAAAAACACGCCATCTATGCTGTCAGCAAAACAACAAGATGGCGTGTTTATTATTAGAAATTCTTTTTGAAGTACGGTGTTTTTTTCATCACGATACATACTGGGATCGCGATAATTAAACCGACAACGTTTTGGATTATGTCTCCTGGAATGGATAACATAGGGGAAATCCAGTTGTTGAGCATAATCGCTTGCCCGATATAGTAGACTGCAATCATCACGGGCATTGAAACAACTGCCGCGAGAATGTTTAACCCAATGTTGTCGCCTCTATGTCCTTTAGACCAAGCGATTTTCCCAACGATAGCGCCTTGTAATGCGCGGGAGATGATTGTGATTGGCGCCCAAATTAACCAACCACCTACCATATCGAATAAGCCCATTCCGATTGCTCCAGCAAGTGCTCCCTTTTTAGGACCAAATAAAATCGACGCGATCAAAAGCATGGATGTCCCTAAGTGAATAAGTCCACCTTGCCCGAATGGTAGCTTTATATTAATGAACATTGTCGCGACGAAAACAAGTGCTGCAAGGATTGAAGTAATGACTAAATCAAATGTTTTCGTGCGTGGTTTTGTATAGGATTGACTTTGTATATTTTGCATTTGCATGTCCTCGCTAGGATGAATTTTTTAATAATTTTTACTTTAGCAAAGGACTGACTATCATAAAAGTGCCAATTTGATAAAAATATTAAAGGTCAGTTTATTTTTCTATAAGGGAGTGCATTTTCGCAGCTATCTAATTATGATACGATGAAGAGAATACATGCAGGATTAGTTAGGTGGAGAGTATGATGAAAAAAGTTGCTGTAATTCAGGATATGTCATCCTTTGGGAAGTGCTCGTTAACGGCTGCGATGCCTGTGCTGTCAGTGATGGGTGTTCAGGCGGTGCCATTACCAACTGCAATATTAACGGCGCAAACAGGGTATTCTAGTTTTTATTGTGAGGATTTAACGTCAAAGATGGACTACTTTGTGGATGAGTGGAGCAAGCTTGGTGCAACTTTTGATGGCATTCATACAGGTTTTGTTACAGGGAAGGAGCAAATCGATAACATCTTTCGGTTTTTAAACGTCTTCCACTCGAGTGAAACGACGCTGCTTGTCGATCCGGTAATGGGCGATTTGGGCGAGGTTTATAAAATGTATACAGGCGAGTTGCTTGATCGTATGAAGGCGCTGGTGAAGTGTGCAAATATTATTACGCCAAATATTACAGAATGCTGCTTGCTTACGGGTTTGTCATACGAAAAGCTACAAAGCTATCAGGACGATTCAGATTATCTTCAGGCGTTAGAGGAAGCGGGCCATCAGCTGCAGCAGGAAACTAGAGCGAACGTTATTATTACCGGTTTGAATCCGCCGCCAGCAGATGCGAATAAGCGCTATGTAGGTAATATGTATATCGATGCACATCGTTCATTTTCTAGCATCCGAGAATATAACGGCGAGAGCTATTCAGGGACAGGTGATTTGTTTGCATCCGTCATTATGGGTGGCATGATGCGCGGGCAGGATTTAGTTGAGTCGATGAAGCTTGCGGAGACGTTTTTAGCCGCTTCAATTGAAGCTACGTCGAAGGAGCAAATTCCTCGCGAAGCAGGCGTGAATTTTGAAAAGTTTTTACGAATGCTACTTTAGAAAAGTCAGGGTTTTTATAACTACGTTGTTACATGGGCATTCATCAGTTTATTGAAGGTAAAGCCCGTACGAATTGATGAGGGATGGATTTTTAGTTAAAAGGTAATAATGAAAATCATGAATTGGGGAGGTGTATAATGGATTCAATTAGATATTATGTAGTGCAAGTAGATAATCGCTATTACCAGGGGGAAATTGACCTTCTTACATTTACGGATGACGAAGAACAGGCCTTTGCGTTTACGGATATTGTGGCGGCAAACGAATTGGCTAATGAGGTCAATGGAATCGTCCTGACAAGAGAAGTCAGTTATAAGGAGCTAGAAGACTTTTCAGCACAATATCTGGTTGAGTACGAAGCATTGCCAATAGAAGAGCGTGACACGATAGAATCGTTTTGTAGGGAGCTCAGTATAGGAATGTTTGAATAAATGCCGAATTGAATCTTTTCGGCTCTTTTTTATGCAGTTTTTGACTGAGCTTAGGCATTCTACCCCTGTCCGTGTAGCACTAATATGAGGTGAGGAAATTGAAACTACTAGATGAACTTGTGGATATATTTTTAAATGGAAATGATAATGGCATATCGTATGTGTTAAATCGTCGAACGGGTGAAGTTCTTTTGGATGCGCCAGAATTTATAACTGGTGAGCCTGAGATTGATTGGGATGATGAGGAAGTGGCTGTGGATTTAGTGATGATTCCAAACGTTTCATCATCTGAAATGTATGATGTCATGGTCAGTTTTGCTAAAAAGCAATCAGATCCGATTACGATGCATTTAATCAATGTACTTAACGGAAGAAAACCTTTTCGAATTTTTAAAGAAAAAATTAATGAATTAGGCATCGAAAATCATTGGTACCAATTTGAACAGGATTATGCTATGAGTAGAATGACAGAGTGGCTAAAAGAGTTTTCCGAAATTGAAGACAGTTAAGCAATAAGTATTTTGAAAATTAAATGCATGTGGAAAAATGAGGTAGCGTAGCAGTGTAAAACACATCCCGAGTAAGTATGAGACGAACAAATTGCCACTATAAGAGAAATAGCCTTGAAGGCAAACTTCAAGGCTAAGAAGGATTTTTTACTAATTTAGTTTTTATGAGCGAGAAAACATGCATTATTTTATTTGTAATCCAAAGCGCTACTAGGACAATAAACGCTGCGATACCATGGCGCACAAATGGTGTCACTTCAGATAACGGATATGGATTTACCGGTCCCGGTTCTGGAGTTGACATCAAATAATATATGATTCCACGTTCTGTAATCACAAGAGATATTACAATTATGATAAAAAAGAGTATTACTTTTATTATCTTCATTTTCTAACTCTTTAGATTTATGAATTATTTTATAATCAATGATTTTTTTAGACGAACTTAAACACCTTAAACATTAATAATTTTCGGAATTTTTTGATTTTATAAATTCTCCTCTTTTCTTTTTTGTGATGTGAATACCATACCATTTGCAATAAAGTTTTATAATCAACTTTTGCTATTTTATTGTCAAAAATCGATAATTCAGATAACTTGACTTAACTCATTCCTTAATGTTTTAAAGTGATGTTCAAACTAGATTAATGATGCTTTACTTCCAATTAAACAGAGGGTTTTCCTAAGATTCTTTTTGTTTTCATCACGGCACTCCTGCTTTTCTTTTTTGCTTATGTTATTACAAAACCATCAGCTATAAAGTTTCGAAATCATTTTTTGTATATTTTTCTACAAATTCTGAAATTTGAGGACAATCAGCTACAACTCTGGGATTCGCGCATGTTACATACAGAATAAGGTGCTTTAAACATGCAGATTCCAGGTAACCACAACGGAGTCTTTGAACAATGGAGATTGTTATTCCTAAAGTTTTCAATGTGGCATATCATTTATATTAAAGTATGGATTATAAAATATTTACTAGAAATCTTATGTTTTAAGGCATTATAAAAATATGGTGTAGTATGGGGGATTTTTAAAAGATGGATCAGACAAAAGCAAATTTAAATTGGCGCCCTAGAGGTTTTCTTCAGTGGCTACTCACAATTCTCTCTGTGATAGTATGTTTCATTATCATTATAGTGGCATACTATATTTTAAATCCAAGTAATATGGATAAAATAATGAGTCTACTTGCATGGGGAGCTTCTATATTTCCGATTATTCTAGTAGTTACAGCATTAATAATAATAGTTTTACTAGCTCTTTCTTTTTGGAAGAAAACCTTAATTGCTCTTACTGTTCTAATTCCTATTTTGTTGTTATTAATTTTTTTAACTGTGCAGCCAATTAGTAATATGAAAAGCTATGCCAAAAGCGAGAATGTATCGGTTGCTCTTAGCTCACTTTTTTTCTATAAACAAAATATCTCAACAAAGCCTAGTGTAGATGTGGTATATGGGAAAACTACGGACGGCATTGAATTAAAGCTCGATGTGTGGCCAGCAAAGAAAAAATCAGAGGATGTTTTAACACCTGTCATTGTTCAAGTGCATGGGGGTGGTTGGGTAAGTGGAGATAAAGGCCAAGTTCAAGACTGGAATCAGTGGATGAATGATCAAGGGTACACTGTTTTTGATGTCCAATACCGTATGCCTCCTGAAGCAGGTTGGAAAGATGAAGTAGGGGATGTTAAATCGGCGATTGGTTGGATCGTGCAACATGCAGATACGTATAAGATTGATCCGAACAGAATCATTTTAATGGGAGAGTCTGCAGGGGGAAATCTAGCTATGCTTGCTGCATATAGTATGGGAGATAAGCATTTACCACCATCAACGGATGTACCGGATGTACCCATCAAGGCGGTGATTAACATGTATGGGCCATCAGATATGACTGAGTTTTACAAGAATAATCCGAGTAAGAATTATGTCCAAGATGTTATGAATAAGTACATTGGAGGCTCACCATCCGATTACCCTGAGCGTTATAAGATGCTTTCCCCTATAAGCTACACCCAGGAAAATACGCCACCAACTATTATGTTTTTAGGGACGGGTGATCGTATTGTCCCTGTAGAGCAGGCGAACGTATTGGATGAGAAACTGACTAAGAGCGGTGTAGCGCATGAACTTTATCTTCTTCCAAAGGTCGATCATGGCTTTGATGCAAATCCAGGTAGTTTGAGCACGCAATTTGCCAAGGAGAAAGTAAAAGCATTTCTTCAAAAATATGATAAATAATCATTACGCATAGATCCTAAGAGGAAACCTTTGAAGGCATTAACCCTTCAAAGGCTGTTCTATTTAGAAAGTACATGTAGGATTATTATTATCTGTCTCAAAGTATATATGAAAATGCTTACTGCAATTTGGGTTAAAAAGTGTATTACAATGCTTACAGTTTGTGCTATCCATATATTCACGAATCGTTAATTCACTTTTACATACGCCACAAAATATTGCCTTTTCATCAAAGTCCTCTTTCTTCCATGGCTGAATTTTATGATTTGAATTTTCCTCATGACATTTATAGCAAGGATAATATTCTCCACAACATTTAAATTTAATTGAAATAGTATCAACCTTATTAAAATAGTGCTTACATCTTCCTTGATCATCAATAACATTTCCTAGAATTTTCATATTTCAAACCTCTTTTCATAAATAAAATCTACTTATTTTTTCGTTTTAAATTAAAACTTTGCTAGAAGCAATCAATCGATTATATTGCTCCTCCATTATTCTTAAATGATGCTTTCGTGAATGGCAAGGAGCTGGATAGATTGAATAAGGTTAGGGTAGTGGGCAATGGGATCTGGAAAGACAATATGCCCGGCAATATCCTCCTCAATATTTTTTACTAATTCTTGCATTGCGCTCGTTTCGTTTACTAGTAATTCTTCGATTTCGTCGCTGCTTAGCGTAAAACGTATTTTTGAGGGAGGCACTAATATACCCGGAGCTCTCATACCTCGTCCTTTTTTGTTTTTATATTCCTCATAAATATCATGTATTTCAGTAGCGTAAGGCTTGTTTCTTCGGATTTTTGCGTAAGGTGTCAGTAGTAAGGAAAACTTTGTTGCTGTTTTAAGCATTTTTAAGATTAGATAAAGATGATAGAAGTGTTCACCGATAGACCATTTTCCTTCATTCTCCCGGTGCCATAGTTGTTCCTGTGAGAGTGAATGAATGCAAGGTAGGTAGTGAGCTCGCTGCTCTTGTAATATATGAAAATGATGCGCCATAGTGTTAGATTTCATAATTTAGAATCTCCTTTATGCTGTCATTTCCATTTTAGTTTAGGGAATTTTGTGGTGAAAGTACATGAAACTGACTTGGTCGGAGATTCCTACGAGCCGAAAAACACTATGAAACCAACAATGTATAAAATATTGTATACATAATAACTAGTGATTCAACTAAAAAGGCAGTAATGACAAGGGTTTGCCCTTTGTCGTTACTGCCTAATTCTAATGATGCGTAAACTCGTTTTGTATGTGAGTGTATAAGGTTTTATGGATTTTCTTCAAGAAAAGTTATAGGGGCAAGGGGGTAGTAGCATGTTTTTGTAACATTAGTAGAACATCTATTTTATAAGCATAGCGAGCGTTCTATAATTTAATCTAAAAATTTTGGTTGCCTATCCGATATGATAATAGAGGTGTTATTGTAAAAAAATACTAACAATAACAATGTTAGGTTTATTTTTGGTAATAATACCCAATTACCTTTACGAAGGAGGATCATTGAAATGAAGTTTACGAAATTCTTTAGTTTTCTGCTTGTAGTAGTAATGATGTTTTCGTTCACAACATCTACAACACTTGCTGCATCATCTTCAAAAACGGTTACTTCTAGGGATACAATGAGTCTAACTCTTGCTCAACAAACAAGTGGAGATTCTAGTGTAGCTACATTTAATTTTTCTGGATTACCATCGGATGCTGTAGTTACTAAAGTGGTAGTTGATGCCAATAGTGGTCTCACATATGGAGGTAACGGAGCAATTGTTTCTAATAGAGTGCATATCAAAAATGATTCTATGGACAATTATACTTCTGCCCCTTGGGGTTCGCTTAATAAAACTGAAATAACTACTGGAGTTATAGGACAACCAGCTGCCGGTACATGGTCTATTTATTATAATGGGACAAATGTAAGTATTTTAGCAGGTAGTTCATGGAAGAAATATTCCTCTCCAAAATTAACTGTTTACTATAACTATGAGTAAATAATAATGTAACTAATTATAATGTTCTCTCAAATATAGGAGGTACAAATGCGATTTCCAACTATAAGTAGTGATGCATTAAAATTGTTAGGTGTTGAAAGTAAATTAACACCTATTTCAATGCCAAGTTTTTCAGGAATAAATGCGATGCCGACAAAATCAGCTCCAGCGATGAGTGAAGAAAAATATAAGGAAGCAATTATTGCACAAGCTAAAAAAGATTTTGAAAATGACAAATTTGGTGGGCATAAAAATTCTTCTTATAGGACATTAAAGAAGAGTTTTGTATCTGTAGCATCACCTGATCGTAAAGGCTCGATAGCACAAATGTTAAGGCAATTACCATTCATGCAGCGTGGAAATGTGAGCTATTTAGAGGTGAAGGATGCGAGGGGGAATATTACTTCTACCTATTCGCCCCATAATGGTTGGCATGCGATTGGTACACGAGAAGAACATCTCCGTGAAAGTGAATTTAATGCGATTTATACAGAAGCTTGGCGCTCATTTAAAGCAGCAAGTCAAAATAATCAAAGTCATATCAGTACATCCAGCGGTTCTATTGATGTGTCCGTTTAATGGAGCTTTTAAAAAGTCAATTTAAAATACCATTATCAAGTAAACCCCTAGAATCTTTTCTAGGGGTTTTGTGTCGTATATAGCTGCTAGCGCTTGCCCGTTTTATTTTTCAGTAGCTTCAAACTCAGGACTATATTGATTATTGATAAAGGGAAAGCTAACCAAAACCCTAAATGACCTAAGCGTTCCATTTGAATGGGTGATTGATTGTAAAAATAATTATAGGTAATACCTAGAACAAGTAAAATTGACAGCACAATATTGGTCGATGCAATTTTATTGTTGCTAGTCATAATTGCCTCCAATCGATCCTTGTATTGATGTATAGTATGCTTGGAATAAAAATCTGCTAAAGAATTTAAACGTCATGGCCTTGATTACATTCCTTAAGTAGTTGCTTATTTCAATTGAATAAAACCATTTCCAACTTGATTGATTGAGAAGTTTTTCAATGGAAGAGCATGCGACAATAAGTAATCATACACATACATAGAAATCAAATGTGGCTCAGTACGATCTATCATCTTTATAATAAGTGCAGCGGCACCAGCAACAAAAGGCGCTACCATAGAGGTTCCGGTCAACTCTACATAATCACTGTTTAAATGTATAGCGCCCCCTGAGTAACAGGTGGGCGCTATTTGACGCTTACAAATGAAATTCATATGAAAAGCAATAAAAGCTGTTACGCATCCGTTGGCTTAATAGATTTAGCTTTCCCTTTTTTTAAAATTCCTAAAAGAAGAAGCACAAGTCCAGTTAAAAATAGAAGTGGAAACATGACCATCATTAGTGCGACCGCCGCAAACCCCTCACCTTCATATCTCCCATACAGAATAGAAACAACCCCTGAGAATAAAGGAGCGATTACTAACATCATAGTTATTCCCCAAATTATATATTTCTTTTTATTCGATTTACCAAGACTTATCATAAAAGCTACTCCTAGTACCAATACTAATCCCAAAGCAACTAATCCAATTCCCAATTTAGACCCTCCCACCCTTCATTTAAATTTAAGCAGATGTTTGAACACCCGCTGACGCTTCGCTTTAAGTACAAAAAATACTTGCTGATAGAAGTTAAATGTCATGGAATTAATTAGAACCTGGATAGATGAGCCAAAGTTAGAAGGTGCTCCGCTTTTTTGTACTATTCTGAATTTGTTTACTACAATGAAAAATTTGTATTTTATTGAACAAGCGCCCCAGTTCAACATTCGATATTAGGATATATATTTACTTTACTTCACTTCCATACAAGAAAAAGCCAGTACAATTAGAACCGTTTTGTTCAACACCAAATACAGTTAATGAATTCTATCGCATTTTACCATAATATACAAGATGTGATTTTTACTTTCTAAGAAAAATAAGGCTTATCACAATAACATGTGGTTGATTTCAGTTCCGACTGGGCGCTTTTCTGAGGCGTTCGATGAGCCGCTTGGGCCTACACGGTAGAACAGTTAGAGTGTTTCTTTATTTTGTTTTGGAAAAAATTAATTTTTAGGACCTATTCGCTCACCTTTTGTTAACCAACTCCAAAACATCTCGAAAAACTTCACCTTTTTTTGTAATAAATAAGGAAGGCCAATAAACAACAAATACAAAAAAGCAAGAACCAACAATCCATTTAATATGCTGTTCATCTGTGTAGCAATAAATATACTAAGGATTATTATAAGAAGATATAGTATAGCTATTCTCTTGTAGGCTATCATAAAATTCCCCTCCTGTTCATACAATCATACATTAATTGGATGAAAGATGTAAGAAAATTGGCAATGGAATATTCCGTTAAAAATTAAAACCCACCAAATAAAATTAGGTTGTCTATAACCTAAATTATTTGGTGGGTTTATTTGTAAAAAGATCATATTTCATTAGTATGCTGACAATATTCACGCAATAAATTAGAAGAAGTACTGGCGTTTTTAATAAGATTTATTAGTAAATCGCATTCTTTTGGAGAAAGACTATCATTAGTTAAGCAATTTGTATAAAATGATTGAATTTCTCTCGCTTTACAGTAACAAGCCAATAATTTTTCAATTTCCATATGGATTACCCTCCTTTTTTGTAATTAAGAGATTTTATAACTTCAGATAACTCCATGATGACAGCTTCTAATTTATCTATTTTCCTTTCAAAGCGAATGAACAGATAGACTGTTATGGCAATAGGAAATCCAAAATTTCCTATTAAGCTAATCCACATGGGAACATTTTCTGGTGTCATAATGTAAATCACCCTCCCTCTTATTCAAAATCCGTGACATCTGCTAGACAGACCCTTACCGCTTGGCTATATCACCAAAATTTTAATTGTAATATGTAAAGAGAATCTTTCTTTAATAAAGACAACCTTCCAGTTGAAAAATATTATTTTGTGCATGGTTTCGTTTTTAATGTTTTAGTTCTCTTTTAGAAAAAAAAGGAGGTCTTTAAGATGAAATATGATATAACGGTATATTCAAGCGAGGAATGTCAATATTGTGTCAGGTTAAAGGAATGGTTAGAAGCAAATAATATTACTTATATTAATAAGGATATTAATGAAGAGCACGTATTAAAGGAGTTTAAGCAATTTAATAGTAGCGCTATCCCATTTACTTTAGTAGTCACTGATAATAAAGCGGAGGAAATTAAAGGTTATCAGCCAGAGAAAATAAAAGCTATTTTAGATAGTTGAAGAAGTTGGATTAAATCACCTTTTTTGTATAAAAGGTGATTTTTTTATTCGCTTTTAAGAACATTTGTTCTTATTTTGGTTTATAATATAGATACTACATTCACTTTATATAGAAAGAGGGCGGATATATAGGAGGGATTATTAAATGGAGAAAGATAATCAAAAAATAGAGGAATTCTTCTATAGAAATAATGAACAGGTAAACAATCCAATTATAAAAAGCTTTTTGTCGGATTCCAAAAATCTTTATTTGGTGCAAAAAGCGATCTTATATCCAACTGATATTAATAAAAAACTCGTTGATGAATCTTTTCAATCTCATTATATAAATGTTAGGAAGATCAAATACGTTAGTAATTTAATTTATTTCTTTAGCTTAGATTTTGATAAAAAAAGGAAAAATCTGCAAAAGCATACTTTATTAATATTAGATAAGGGCTTATCAGAAGAAGGTGGCACGACTGCAAAAGAGCAAGTAGAAGATGCAAGCATTGAAAAGGAACTTGATACTATTGTTGGGGAAGGGCTATTAGACAATATTGAAGATGAACAGCTTTTAAAATCCTTACAAAAACTAACGGTTAGACAGCTTCAAATTTTAGAGATGATTTATGTAAAAGAACTTTCTATAAAAGAAATAGCTCAAACATTACGAACAACTCCACAGAATATATCAAACCTTCACAGGAAGGCTTTAAATAAACTCAATAATACACTCAGAAAAAAGGAGGAATGACTTATGGCAAATTTTGAAAATCAACATAACGAAGAGACTTTAACGATTATAGAGAATTTCATACCTAAAATTAAACATTGTTTGCACAATACAGATTATCAAGAAAGGGAAGACTTGGAGCAAGAAATTAAATTGAAAATTATAGAAAAGCTTGCAACAGTAAAGTTTCAAGATGCGCCTAGTTTTTGGGACTTTTTCTCGTGAACTGTATCCCTAGGTGTCTCGAGTTGGAAGCCTAATTAAGTTCTTGGCAAATCTGATCAGTTTGAGTAAATAGTTCTTGGTAAATCCGATTGTCTCGAGTTAGTGGCAGATCTCTTTCATGTCATACCCGAGCAGGGTGAGGTATAACCTGATCACATTCGTGGCTTATCCAATCAGATTGAGGTACCACCCAATCACATTCGTGGCTTACCTGATCAGATTGGGGTACCACCTGATCACATTCACGGCCAACCCGAGCAGATTAAGTAGCCACCTGATCAAATTCGCAGCCTACCCGAGCAGATTGAGTAGCTACCCGATCACATTCACAGACTACCCGAGCGGTTAGAGTTACTACCTGATCATTTTCACGTCATACCCGATCACATTCGTGGCCAACCCGATCAGATTGAAGTACCACCCCATCACATTCACGGTCTAACCAATCAGATCGAGTAGCTACCCGATCACATTCCTGGCCAACCCGATCACTTCAAATTGCAGACACCTCAAAAAAAACGATGCACATAGCAAAGACACTATGTACATCGTTTTATTGATTAATTAGCCTTTAAGGAAATCAGGTTTTGCGAAGTTTGGGTTTGGATATTTATAGAAACCTTCGCCTGTAGCGCGACCTAGTTTGCCTTTATCGATATACTCTGTTTTTAAGAGATTGGCTAATTTTTTAAAGTTTTCTTCCCCAGTAGCAGCGGCTTTTGCTTCTACAATGTTGAATGCAGTGTTAATGCCGACAATGTCAAGGATGGCGAATGGACCTAGTGGTGCTCCTGTTCCGATCATCCATGTTTTATCGATTGTTTCTGGGTCTGCTACTTCTTTTACTAATAGTGATTCAGCAGCATCTAAAAATGGAACTAGTAAAGAATTCAAAATGTAACCTGGTTGTTCTTTATATAATGGCAGTGGAACCATACCGATTGCACGTGCAAATTCTACGACTTCATCGAACACTTTCATATCAGTGCCTGGGTGTTTCATAATTTCGGCTGTGTTGTTTTTCCAAATCGTATTTGCAAAGTGAAGCGCTATAAACTTCTCTGGACGACCAGTTGCTTCTGCAAATTGGCTTGGTAATAACGTTGATGAGTTTGTCGCAAAGATTGTTTTAGCAGGGGCAACGTTGCCAAGGTTTGTGTAAAATTCTGTTTTAATTTTAACAACTTCAGGAATCGCCTCAATCACAAAATCAGCATTTGCAACCGCTTCCGATAAATCACTATTAAATGATAAACGTGCATATGCAGCATCCACTTCTTCTTGAGTCGCACCTAAATCTTGTTGGTATAACGGTTTTAATTTTGTGATACGATCTTGTGCATTTGTTAATGCCTCATCATTAATATCGTATACCGTTACATTAAATCCTTTAAAAGCTGATTGATAAGCAATTTGACTACCTAGAACACCGCTGCCTGCAACCGTAATATTTTGATAATCCATCCTAAATTCCTCCCTTGAAATTGTTACATTAATATAATTGTTTGGATAGGGTATGCATCCCTTATTACAACTCCATACTACTTCTTTCGATATTGAAAAATCAAATGAAAGCCTCGATTATTATAATGATATAAAGAATCTGCGCTGGATTAATTCCCCGAAAGTAAAAAAACGTCACCCGAGAGAGTGACATTTAATTTTCAATAGCTGCTAATACTTTGTCCATTTGACGCTCATTATATTTTATTGCATTGCTATTAGTAGATTCGAGTCCCTTAAAAGTATAATTAGAATTTTGATAAAACCCAAAGACGAAATCGTTAATAGGTGTTTCTTCTTCTCCATTGTATCTATTCACTACATATGCCTTAAATATATTTCCTAGCATATATTCATCATTTTGTACATTTGCAAAATATTTTTTGTTCTTATATTCGGCTATAATGTAATCCTCGAATTCTTTGATTTAAGCCTTTGTTGCCGGATATTTTTTAGCGAAGGCATCAACTGTATCGAGCTTCTTAGAAGGAGTGCTATTAAAAGAAGCAACCTTTTCAACTTTATCCTGCCAAGTTGCATCTTCTGTTGAGTCTACTTTAGCTGCGGGTTTTTCCTTATATGTAATAGCCACATCTGATTTATTTGCTTAAGATTTAGGTGAAATATCCAAATGGGCCAACGTACAAAAAATGATAATGATAATGGGAATCGCGGTTAATTTCAGCATTTTTAGTGCTTTAATTCGATCCAACTTTATGAAATTGAATACTGCAAGAATAAGAAAGACAATCGCTATAATGATACTGATTAGAGTTATAAGTTGTAATATATTTACCAAGTTTATCAAATATTTTAATATATAGAATAAAATAGAACTATACTTAGCATTGAATTTTTTTCCACGCAAAGAAAATCCCTTGATTATTTCGCATGATTGGGTGTTAACCACCTACTTTATACCTACTAAAGAATAAATGGGTATACTAATTTTCCTAGATAAATAAAAAGAGACATAAAGCATATTTATGATATGGTGTTTATTCTAAACGAAGAATAATTGTACATTACGTTTGATTTATTGAAAAAAGTACATGATACATTGTAGAAATTAAGTAATTTATCCCCTTAGATTCTGTGGAGATTTAGTAATTTTTTACGTTGGGGGATATAGGACTTTCTTATAATTTTGAATAATTTACATATTTTTATAGATTTACTAACGGTTGTTTTAGTACACTGAATTTATGAATTGAAAGGGGCAAGTATAATGAAAAAGACGTTTTTAGCTGGCGCGCTTAGTATTGCATGTTTTACAGGAGGTTTTGGATTACAAGCAAATGCTCAAGAAACTGTAGATGTTTCTAGCATTATCCACCCAAAACATGCTGTTGCAGCGACTAAACAAGCGCAATCGATGACATACCAAGATCTTTATAAAACACTAGTAATCTCTAAATTAGCCTATGAAGATAAAGAGATGACATTAGTAACGACGAAAAATAATATGACATTAAAGATTTCGTTACAAGGACTATTGAAAACTACTGAAATGAGTGCACAAGAACAAAAAGAATTTAAAGAGGTTTTCGGTGACTCTATTCAAATGAGATTTACTCCATCTGGAAATGCATTTAAGGCGGAAGTTTATGCTGAAGGGAAATGGCAAGCTTTAGCTGATGAGGATTTGAATGATTTTATTGGATCAATTCAAGAAGAGGATTTTGACTTAAAACCAGGTGGTTACTTCACGGATACTATTGGGCATTGGGCAGAGGGACATATCCAATTATTGTTCCAATTAGACATTATTAATGGTACATCTGCTACAACATTTAATCCAAATGGACAAGTAACACGCGGACAATTAGCTACTATGATTTTCCGTGCTTCAGGATTAGATGTGAAGGAAGATTATGAAGGTCCTGCTACATATAAAGATTTGGCAAAATACCCGGGCGCGAAAGAAGTAGCGATTTTAGAGGAATATGGCCTAATCGATATTTTTGATGGTGCTAATTTTGAGCCGTATAAACCTGTTACACGTGAGGAAATGGCATTTGTAACAGCAAGTTACTTAGAAGCAATGGAATTTGATGTAAGCAAGGTTAGCAAAAATAACCCATTTGCAGACAAAAACCAAATGCGTAAGGAAACTGTTGAATCAATCGGATTATTAAAGCAATTAGGTGTGATTGATGGAGCTAACGGTCAATTTAATCCAAAAGGTAATCTGTCACGTGCACAGTTCGCTAAAATCTTATCACTAACAATAATGTTAATTAGTGATGATGAATAATTAAAAGAAGAAGCAATCCACAATATTGGGTGGATTGCTTTTTTATTCGACTAGCATATGAAATACATGACTTAATAAATATCCTAATAAAATATACGCTATAAAGGATTTTCGTGATACTGAACGAATATGATGCAAAATAAATTCTGAAATACTGGCTGTTGCTATTAACCCAATCGATACGCCCATTAGTACTCCTTGTGCCTTATCAGATAACTCCCAATATTGGCCAATCTGTATAAAAATACTAAAGAAAATCGAGAATGCTACAAAATACATAAAGAGTCTCCATAGCCTTTCTCCTTGTGATAGTAATGCTGTTGATAGTGCAAAGCCTTCTGGTAGATGATGTAGAATAATGGAAGCTGTTATGGCAATACTTAATGCGGATTTCCCTAGTAACTGTCCAACAGTAAGACTCATTGGAATAGTATGGATGATTATAGCGATTGCAAGTAGTGATACAGAGGGGTTTTGTGTATGGGAAGTGTGAAATAAACTATTAAGTATTTCAAACATTAAATAGCCCATCAAAATTCCAAGTAAAAGGCCCATTGATTTGTACATGTGAAAAGAAGAAGGAATAACGTCTACTACAAGTATGCCAACTAAAAATCCTCCACTTAGTAATGATAATCCATGAGTTGTATGCTGGAATAGCCTAGAGAATACCCAAGCTAGAGCTCCTCCTATGCTAGCACTAAAAAAAAGAAAACCACCAAGTATCATTGCACTCAACTGCAAATCCTCCACCCTATATATTCTTTAAGCTGTTTTAAAAAATATATGCTAAGTAGAAACGAATATGATAGTCGTAAGTTTTAGAAAAGGTCCATTGTATGAATTACTAAAAAGTAAGAGGTTATTTTATCGATAAATCTATTTTTGGGGGTTTTATTATCGAAATCTGTGTGATCAAACTGGAATAGATATCAATCGCAAATTATGGTAGGTTCCTTACTATAATTTAAAAATCCCCAGCGTCAATGCAACGACGCGGGGGATTTTTATAAATCAATTATGCTTCTGCAAAATTCTGTGACACTCATTAAAAGAGTTAAAAGTGTATACCTGGTTTATCGCTTAGCTTGCAGCCTGTACCATATTTCGCTTTTAAAGCACCTTTAAAATTAGTTTGTTCAAGTTCAGGGTATGCCTGTTTCCAAAGTTCAAATACATTGTGACTTGAAGCAGTACCCTCTTTTGTTAGTCGAACAATATGGAAACCATATTCATCGTTGCATCGAGCTAATGGACGATTTTCACGCACTGTAATGATCCGACCGCTCGCTGTAACATCATATAAGCCCTCGTAACCTGAAATAGCACGTCTTTCTTCATCGAAATCAGCTGTTTTCGTTACTTTTTCTTTTTTTGCTTCTTTGACTTCGTTCTCTTCTACAGATTTAGCAGCTTCTTTAATTTCAGCTTTTTCTGCAGGCTCAACTACTTCTTTGACTTCATCTTTCTCTACAGATTCAGCCTCTTCTTTATTTGGAGTTGAAAGCTGTTCCACAATGACGAAATCCTTGTTAGAAGCTTTGTCGCTCATTGTCGCCATGATGTTCATAATAGAACCTACATAACGTACAGGTTTATCTTTGCCTTCTTCAAATACAAAAATATTATATTCGGTTTTATTTATTTTTTTCATAATAATATTTCCTGTTTTAATAGTAAAACCGATAAATTTGTTCTTTTTAAGTGCTTGTATTGCTTGTTGCTTTGTTAAAATCATTTTTTAAATCTCCTAAAGAATTGTTTTTTCTATTTTACCATAAAATCAGATTTCCTGTTTTTCTTAAATATTGGATGTTTCATTATTGCTCTGATAATACTTTATGCTGAGGGAAGAATTGCGTTTATCGCTATAGCGTGAGGGTGATTTCCGTTCCGGCTGGGCGCATTGTTGCTGACGCTTCGCTTTCGCTACAGAAAACATTTGTTGCTGACGCTTCGCTCTCGCGCAGAGCAGAGCTTCCTGGGGGCGTACGATGATCCCCGAGCTTGGTTAGCGGCGGAATTTCAAGTTTTAGCGGCGTTCCTTGCTTGGTTAGCGGCGGAATTTCGAGTTTTAGCGGCGTTCTTCCTTTGGTTAGCGGCGCAACTCACACTTTTAGCGGCGAATTCCAACATAAGCAGGACAATTTGACAAAACTAAAGTCAGAGTTGAAAAACTTTGTATAGAATTTTACACAATATTAAGGACTTGACGATCCTCAAGGAGTCGCCCACCCTCCATTTTCATAAACTTACTTTAAAAATATAGAATCTTTCGAAGGGAGAAATTGGGTTGTGCGTAGAATCGTTCAAGTAACCTTGCAAACTGATTGGGCAGGTAATAGAATTGGTCGGGTAACAAGAAAAGTGATCGGGTAACCCCAAAAAGTGATCGGGTAGAGTGAATAACTGCTCAGGTAACCCCAAAAAGTGATCGGGTAGAGCAAAGAACTGCTCGGGTACCCCCGAAAAGTGATCGGGTAGAGTGAATAACTGCTCAGGTAACCCCAAAAAGTGATCGGGTAGAGCAAAGAACTGCTCAGGTAACCCCGAAAAGTGATCGGGTAGAGTGAATAACTGCTCGGGTAACCCCGAAAAGTGATCGGGTAGAGCGAAGAACTGCTCAGGTAACCTCGAAAAGTGATCGGGTAGAGCAAAGAACTGCTCGGATACCCCTGAAAACTGCTCTGGTCCCAAGGGTAAGCGCTCTAACTCGTACTCAACAAAATCAAAAGGAGGATTTATTTATGGTTCAACATTTATTTACTATGAATTTAAAATGGTCGGAGGGGAGAAATGGGACGGGTAATATTGTTGCAGACAATCTACATACGAAAATTTCTATTCCTCGAGAAATGAATGGACCGGGGATAGGGACAAATCCTGATGAAATGCTGCTTGGAGCGGCAGCAACCTGCTATTTAATTACACTGGCTACATTACTTGAAAATTCGAAGATTGCTGTGTTGGAGTTGTCTATGCAAGCTGAAGGTTTTGTTGATGTCACGAACGGTGTTTTTACTTATGAGAAAATCGTACATAAGCCAAAAATTGTTGTACAAAATTTATCTGAGCGAGAACAAAAAAGAATTAATCGATTAGCTGAGAAGGCAGAACAAACATGTATGATTAGTAAGGCATTAAAAGGAAATGTTCAAATTACATGCGAAGTACAGATTATACAAGGTTAAAAAGGAACATCTCCATTAATGGCTGAATATAATAATATGAGGAGTTATTCAAAAATGATTTTGAAATAACTCCTTTTTTTAATTTTTAAATGTATGCATTTTAGTAGGCAGATTGGAGTGGAGACTGGGCGACTCATTGACTGTCGTTTAACTGTCGCTTCGCTTTCGCACAATAAACACTGTTGCCCCCTGACATCCTCAAGAAAACGTCTAGT
The DNA here is from genome assembly GCF_047737915.1 of Lysinibacillus sp. NPDC056185. Lineage (NCBI taxonomy): Bacteria > Bacillati > Bacillota > Bacilli > Caryophanales > Bacillaceae > Lysinibacillus > Lysinibacillus sp. NPDC056185. The sequence continues at coordinate 7,723 of NZ_JBLLLQ010000007.1, read as the reverse complement.
CGGAACGGGAATCAACCCATGTTCTGGTGATGTCATCTTTTTCTACATATTATTATGAAATTGCTTTTTCAAAGTTCTATAAATGTCTCAAATGAATATATAAAGTTAAGTGGTAAAAAAATGCAAAGGATGATGTGTTGCACGAGCAGTCAGCTCAGACTATTAAATTTTATAGTCAGTACGGGAAAAGAATTTTTGATATTGGGGGGGCACTCTTATTACTTTTCATTACCATCCCTCTTATGTTAGTAGTATTCCTCGTTTTACTTATTAGCACAGGCCGTCCTGTTTTTTTTAAACAAATCCGTACCGGACAGGATCATCAGCGCTTTGTTATTTGGAAGCTACGGACAATGACTATACAAGCAGTTCCTGTGAATATGCCTACTTTGTGTGCAGACGGAATTCCGGATGATTATTTTTTTAAAACTGAACAGGATGCACGAATCACAAGAGTTGGGGCCGTTCTTCGGAAGTTCAGTATTGATGAAATTCCGCAGCTCATTAATGTCTTAAAAGGAGATATGAGTATTGTTGGACCACGACCTGAAGTTCCAACCATCACAAATGCTTATAACACTTTACAGGCACGGCGTTTAGAAGTAAAGCCAGGTATAACTGGGCTTGCTCAAATTAACGGCCGCTCTAATATTTCACACGGGCAAAAAATTTCATATGATCTAGAATACGTTGATCGTCATTCCTTTTGGATGGATTTTAAAATTATCATCAAAACACTTTACGTAGTTTTAGCGAGAACAGGTGCTTATTAAAAATTAAGGAGTGCTAGGTTCTGAAGATCACTCTGCTTATAACACGGTATGGATGAGATTGGAGGAGCGTAAAAGCATGTAGAGGCACTTGCCGTAAAATTAAAGCAAGATAATTACGAGGTAACTATGGTAACAGGCTTTTATGATCCGTCAATCGCGAGCTTGCATTAACGAAAAAATTGCTCCTGCACATAAAATGCAGACGATTCATAATGGCATCTACTAAATATAGAAGCGAGTAGCACCAATTAAAGAGAATAAGGAGCATCCATTAATCGTGATGGTTGCTCGTTTTAAAGTGCCAAAAAGACAGGATTTATTGCTAGAGGCCTTAGCGAAGCTTTCTGACGTACCTTGTAGGTGATGGCTCACTGGGCCCTAGAGAATGGATTTTTAATTAATCGAGATGATAAAGATCTACTAAATAAAAGGCTTAAACAATTATTAATGGATGAGAGTTTACGTCAAAAAATGAACGCTTTTTAAGAAAGTTAACGTTTCTACCTGTATCAGAAAACTCTGTTTATCTACGAACAGGCTGTATTAAAATCGGCTAAGAAAGGTGATTAATTTGCAATTAATTCGCATTCGAACTGATGATGAGCTTATGTGGTACAAGGATATTTGGGATGAAATTTTAGCAGCGGAGGACAATGATAATCCATTTATAGAATTTGCTTGGTTTTATAACTGGTGGCAAATTGTTGGGCGAAGAGAGCGTGTTGAGCTCTATGCTGTTGAAGAAAATGGTTCTATCATTGCCTTTTTCCCCTTTTTAGTTCGACTTCGATGGGGAATACGAATTTATGCCTTTGCGGGAGAAAATATTGCGAATTATTCAGGTGTTGTGGCGAAAAAAGAATGGCTGTTGCTCGCTACGACTTTTGTGTTTGATCAGCTCATTGAAAAGTATAAACATCTACTATTTTCGCTTCATGGATTATTGGAAAGCAAAGACTCTACAAAGGTCATTGAGCAATATTTTGTTGAAAGGCAGTTACGTCCGAGTATTTTTCGTGTAGTGACCCCGTATCTTGCCTTTCGCGATGTAGATTTTCCTAACTATTACAATCAACGTGAAAACATGCATGGTGTGGATAGAAGAGAACGGAAGCTGCGTAAATTAGGTTCGTTAACGAGGAAAATACCTTCACAGGACGAGCTTTGGCAAATGTTTAGATTATTTAATCGACGATGGGCTAATAAAATAGATACAAGTGATTTTACGAAAGGTAAGAAAAAGGACTTTTTTGAACGGTTAACGCTTCTTAAAGGGGAGGCATTGCAAGTTGAGGTAGACGCACTTGTTTTTGAAGACCAATGGATTGCCTTCACCTACGGAATTTGCTGTCGTGGACGTTATGTAACTTACGCACTTGCACATGAGCCAACATTTAATATATTTGGGCCGGATAGATTAGTGAATCAGGGAACGATCAAGCGATCCTATTCTGATAACTATCGCTTGTTCGATATGAGTATTGGCTATGAGCCGTATAAGTTCGATTGGCGCTCTAATATTGATTTTACAAGACGTATGCTTGTAAGCAGTGGCACGAAGCGAGCGAAACTATTGGCGAGTTGTTATACGCTGAAGGAACGATTCAAGGAGTTTTTTAAAGGCAATCATCGTGTCGTGGAATGGAAACGCAATACTCTAGGTCAATTACGTTATTTAGTAAAGTATGGGAAAGTAAAAAATTGGCTAGAATATGGACAACTGTTCGTAGAAAAATTTATTCGTTTTAAGCAAGTGGATTTGTATGAATTATCCCCATCAGATAATGTTACACCGCAACAACCTGTAGGAGATTTGTTTGAGGAGTTGTCAATGCAGGAAGCGATGCAACTCGAAAAGGAAGAGATTATTTCTCTATTTTATAAGGGATACACTATTTACAAAGATTCTTATGCAGAAACGAATAAGCCTGCGTTTGCGTTACATGCGGTGAACTGGCGTGTAGATGAATTGCAAATTGTTGAAGAATTGCCAAAGCAGACATATTTTTTAACCTATGATGTTTATAAAAATATCGATATTATCACAGCTTTTTTCCAAAAAATGAAACCTGCACAAACACTTTGGGTTACTGCAAGCTTTTGGCAATGGCGAAAGCGTAAACGATTATTGCAGCTAGGCTATAAACGTATTTCTCGAATGAAACATTTTAAATGTGCTCGTTACGGGCGAAATCATGTAGAAAAATACACAGAGAGTGGGGGCGATGTTCATTCTGTCCATTAAAAGTAAGCGATGGAATATCGCAATGCAGCATTTTTATTTTGTAGAGAAGCCAGCCAATGTTAGAAAATCAATGAAGGTTATTGGATATACAAATTCACTTGTACCAAGCCGTAAGCTTGTAAAAAGTGAAACCGTTCATATTCACCTTACAGATAGTGAGTCATCATTGTATCTTGCTCTTTCGGAAAGTAATCGAAAAATTCTTCGTCGTGCACAAAAAGAGTCCTATCAAGTTTTTATTTATAAAGAACCATCAGATGAAAATTTACGAGCCTTTCAACAGTTTTATAATAACTTCGCAAAAAGAAAAAAACTCGAGCTAATTAGTAAGTCTCAAATGGAAGCTATTACGCTTTTAAAAAATAAAGGGGCACTATGGTTGTCTGAGATTCGCAGTTTTTGTGGACAAACACTATGCTATAGACTCGATATTATATACGCTAAAAAAGCGATGTCCTATTATGTAGCGACTTGTCATTCACAATCAATGCCAGAACATTTAATAAGACCAATTCGTTATGCAAATCGTTTCTTACTGTGGCACAATTTATTGCATTTAAAGGAGCAAGGCTTTGTTTTATATGATATGGGGAAGCTGACAGATGATCAAAATGTTCGTGCATTTAAGCTAGGCTTCGGTGGACAAGTCGTCGATGTATACTCTGGTTACATTACCCAATCCAAAATACGTGCACTGTTACTGGGCGTGCAAAAATGGAGGAAGTAGCAATTGAAGTAAATCGTGGAGGTCTTGTCATATCATTGGATTTTGAGCTAAATTGGGGTGTCCACGATGTATTTAAGCACGGACAATACAATAAAAATTTATATGGCGTCCGTGAAGCATTGCCTAAAATACTAGAGTTGTTTGAACAGTATGGCATTCATGCGACTTGGGCAACAGTGGGTCTATTGTTTGCAGAAACAAAAGCTGAAATGGCTCATTACTTAAGAGGTATTCCAATAAAATATAAAAACATGCGCTACGCAGCACATACACAACTTGCAAAAGTAGGCGAAAATGAGCAAGAGGACCTTTTGCATTTTGGCAAATCCTTAATTGAGAAGATTAAACGTACACCACATCAAGAAATAGGCAGTCATACATTTTCACATTTTTACTGTTTAGAAAATGGACAAACTGAAGCGGATTTTCGTGCAGATTTACATGCTACTGCCATGATTTGTGAAGAAAATATCGGACCGATGAAATCGATTGTCTTTCCGCGTAATCAAGTGAATGAAGCATATTTTTCAGCATGTAAGGAAGTAGGATTTGTATGCTATCGAGGAAATGAAAAACATCCGTTGTACGATCCTCAAAAATTTACGAAGAAAGGTCGACTATTAGGTGCGAAAAAATGGCTGGATAGCTATGTTAATGTAACGGGGAATCATCTAGTAACGCTAGAAGAAATGCAAAAGGATTCCTTTATTAACATTCGTTCAAGTGCATTTTTAAGACCCTATTGTAGCCCTTTACGATTTTTTGAAGGCTTAAAAGTCCAACGTATAAAAGAGGGAATGCAAGCAGCTGCACGGTCTAAAGCTTTTTATCATTTATGGTGGCACCCTCATAATTTTGGCAAGAATATCGAAAAAAATTTAGCTATGCTTGAGGAACTTTTACAGTATTATCAGGAATTGCATAAGCAATATAACTTTCAAAGTTATACGATGTACGAGGTTGCAGTGCTTTGCCAAACTTTATCCCGCAAAAGTCCGATAGGTGAAGAATAATTCTCAGTAAGAAAACCAAAAAAGTAGCAAACTAGAAGATTACCTAGTTCGCTACTTTTTTTATTGGGGTAATGCCGAGGCATAATGATCTCGAGGCGATAAAAGAGTCGTTATTTCTCTCGTTATTTACCGCTCCGTTTAGAACGCATACCTTTTAATAAAGTGATATTATCCGAATTGAGAAATTGCTCATACACTTCACTATTAACATCATATATTGCAAGCTTTCCTTCATCATCGTAGTGTATTCCCCACCCATATTTCTTTACCAATGAAGAAGCTCTAAAACACGCTTTAGGTTTTTGGAGAAAATGTTTTCTTAATTCATCTAATGGATCTGATTTAATTTGGTTTTTAATCAAATAAGTTTGAAATTGTACTTCTTCCTGAGTGTATTTGTAAGGGTTATTACTGATTAAGTCATATTCGATCGAAGCTATAGTAGGTTTGTTATTTCTTGGGAGAGGTGTAATAGCTGAATCAACTTCCGAATCCTCTGAAATTTTAATAAAAGTATTTTTATAACTCATTAAATCAATCCTTCCTGTAACCATTTACTTTCGTTAGCTTAATAAAAATTCGATGAAATGCACTTACCACCCATTGTTTTTAGGGTGTTGATTTTGAACCTCTATGGTGTCCTGTTAATTATTTCTACATCCGACCTCTGTTATCCTATTATTCCCATGAAAAAAACTAATATAGATGAGGTGAAACGGTGCAACTTTGTTATAAACGTATAACTTTCCGGTACATCTTTCTTACAAATACACATATGGAGAATTTTTCAGAAATTAAGAGGGAAAATACCGAGCTTTGACGAAATTGTATGTACTAATGGTACTATTATTGTGGAAGATAAATTCACTAGGTATATTTCAGTAAACAATAAATTACATAGGGTAATTGACTTCGATTTGGCTCATCACCAAAAGTCGGGATGACAAAACGTTTGTCACGTGAATAAGTTGATATCCGTTCCGACTCGACGCCGCAGGAAAGCGCACAGCCGGAACGGAAATCAACCCTACGTTATGATAGTTATAGAAAAATAGCATGAAGGTGGTCGGTTAAATGTTTATTCAACCAGAATGGCAGTATAAGCAAGAGAATGGTTCAGCTATGCATCAATGGGTGAAGCAAAAAGAAAATCCACTTCCAAATGATGTAGATATTATTTTGTATGGTGCTTTATTATCGTATGCTAGTAAATCATCCAAAAAGGCACTGTATCCAACAGCATTTCGAAAGGCTTGGCCAAGCTTTCAATCCTATAATTTAGATGAGCAAGTAGATTTGCGCTCGTTGGCAGTCGTTGATGTAGGCGATGTGGCCATCCACGAGACGGATAGAATGCTTTCTGAGTCAGCTATAGAAGCTGCAGCAGAAAGTTTAAGCACCGCTTATTCTAAAAGTTTCACGTGTCTTATAGGTGGAGATCATGCGATTACAGCTTGCTCTCTTAGAGGAATAAAGAATGCTTTTCCAAAGGATCGCATAGGGATTATTCAAATTGATACGCATTTGGATGCTCGGAATCAGGAGGAAATTGGCTTAGCTATGGATTCTCCAATACAGCAGCTCATTGCAGCAGGCGTTGTAGAGGGGAAACATGTTTATAATGTCGGGTTACACGGCTTTTTTAATTCACCAGAAATGATTCACTACGCGAAAGAACAAGGAATACATATGATTACGTTAAAGCAAATGCGCCGTGACGGCATACAATTAACGATTCGTGAAATGCTTCGTCAGCTTATGTATGAGGTAGATCGTATTTATGTATCTGTAGATTTGGATGTGCTTGATATTACATTCGCCCCAGATGTACCTGCTGCAACACCAGGTGGATTAACAGCCTATGAATTATTTGATATTCTAAAGCTCCTTGGAGAAAATGAAGGGGTCCGCCATATTGACTTTGTCTATGCCGATCCAAAGGAGGGGGACCTACGCCCGGAAACTGTGAAGATGGGCGTGACAGCATTTTTGCAATGGCTAACAGGTATTCGACTGGATTACCGCAATCGTATTCAAAAAAATAACGTCCAAGGTGTAAGTAAATAATCAAGTAAAAGTAGATTTCTCACGCAGGTCGTGGAGTTACCTCTATATGTGATGCAATCAACTTAAAATTTTATTGCATATAAAAAGCGATCGTTTTGCATAAAGATTGACCAAAACGATAGCTTTTTTAAGTAACTCTTTTTTATAGGCTCTGTTAAGCATATTGTTGACTTCTGAAGCTTTGCTATATGTATGTTGATACAATTTAATACAAGGGGGAGCAAATATGGTTATAAAATTAGAATCCGAGCGTCTATGTATAGAACCCTTTACTAGTGATGACGCATTCAGAATTAAAGAATTGGCTAATGACAAGAGATTAGCAGATATTCTTGGGCTTCCGCACCCATATGAATTGAAGTTCGCACAAGATTGGATTGAGGTGCAGCCAGAACTTATAAAACTGGGAGTCGAATACCCTTTAGGAATTGTTTCTAAAAAATCAAGAGAAATTGTAGGTACGATTACTTTAAGAATTGATAAGGTCAACAATAGAGGTGAACTTGGCTATTGGATTGGTCAGGACTATTTGGGGAAAGGTTTTGCAACCGAAGCTGTAAATAGAATGATTCATTTTGGTTTTACCGAACTAGGTCTCAACAAAATTTGGGCATCTGCCATTTCTAGAAACAAATCATCGACTAGGGTGTTAGAAAAGTGTGGATTACGCAAAGAAGGAACACTAAGACAAAATAGACTTTTATTAGATACATATGAAGACGTTGATGTTTATGGACTTTTAAAGACAGAATACACCGCCTCGGCTCTCAAATAAAATTGGCAGTGTGATGACAAAAGGAAGCCCCGTAGAAGAGTATGTCACGGAATTATGCTGAGGCATAATTAAAGTTTAGTGTACTGCATAAAATTAACACTATGCTATATATTGTAGATGTTC